>QHZQ01000231.1:0-5646 GCA_003224725.1 Acidobacteriota bacterium
ACCAAACCCAGGTTGTAGTGAGTCTCCGCAAATCCAGGTTCGAGGTGAATGGCTTCCATAAAGGCTTCGCGAGCTTGCTCCAGCTTTCCGCGCAGTAGAAAGAGGACGCCCAGCCCGTTGTAGGCTTCCACGGACCTTGGGTCGGCCGTCACGGCTGAGCTCAGATGCCGCTCCGCCTCTTCGAGCTTGCCTTCCTGAGTGGCTAGCGTTCCAAGCTGGTAATGGGCCAGGTAATCGCCAGGGTCTGATTTGAGCATCTGATTAAAGTGGGCGCGGGCTGCAGCATAGTCCTTTTTCTGTATAAGAACGGTCCCCACCAGTTCCACGGCCCGATTATAGTAAGGAGCCATGGCCAGAACTACCTGCAGTTCCTTGAGAGCTTCGTCGAGTTGGCGAAGCTCGAAAAGACTGACAGCCAAATCAAAATGGGCCCGCACATTCAGGCTGTCAAGTTTGAGGACCTGGCGAAAGCTTTCCACCGCCTCGCGATTCTTGCCCAGACGACGCTGATTCACGCCCAGGCTAATACGAAGGTCGGCGATCTCTGGATACTTGGAGCAGAGCTTTTCAAACAGCTGATTGGCTTCCGCAAGTCGACCTGCCGAAGAAAGATCGATGGCTCGCCGGTTACTCTCGAAATCGGTAACTCGCTCCTTGGGATCAGGCCCGGAGTCGAGCGAGTTGCGGCTTGCGCTACTCACGGCCACGTAACCAAGTGAGTTCAGCGCGGCTGCGGCCTCCGGGCTGAGCGCCTGTGACGGGGCGGACTGGGCTGTCCGGAAGCGCGAGCGCAGCGTCTGCAATCGCTCGCGATAGCTCAGCGCCATTGGCCGTTGTTGAGAGTAAAGATTGTGCTGTTCCGCCGGATCTGACACCAGATCATAGAATTCGGGTCTCGGCGCCTCGATGTATTTGTAGCGTCCCAAACGCAGGCTTCGCAGGGAACTGCAGCCAAAGTGATTTCGAGCGTAGAGACTTTCACTGTAAATCTCCCTGGCGCTGCTTGAAGTTTTCGAGTTCACGCGGTCAAGAAGTCCTCGCCCTTGAAACTCAGCGGGTCTCGCGATGCCCAGGAACTGCAGGATGGTGGGTGCGACGTCCAGCAATGCGGCGGGTTCGTCTGTACTGACGGCAAATGCCTTCGTCCCGGTGGGCCAGCGTATTATCAGTGGCACCCGGAGTGTGCTCTGGTAGATGAAGTACCCGTGCGAGCTTTCACCGTGGTCCCAGAGGCTCTCCCCATGATCAGAGGTGAAGACGATAAGGGATTTCTCCAGCAGGCCACTCTGACGGAGAAAGCCCAGGAATCGGCCTACAACTTCGTCTTCATAAGCCAGGGCTGCGTCATAGCCTTGGAGCCGCGACCCCGCAGACGTGGGAATCTGGTAGGGAAGGTGTAAGTCATAGAGGTGAAGAAACACAAAAGAAGGCTGGCCTGCGTTCGCTCGCATCCAGTCCATTGCCGAGCTAACCACTTCGTCTCCAGAGCGCCTCACCTCGCCCGGATCTGTTCCTCGTTGTCGGCGGAGGTTGAAAGGACTCTCATAGACATCGAAACCCTGGTTGAGGCCAAAGCGCCTGTCCAGAACGAAACCACCGACGAAGGCTGCAGTTTGATATCCTTTGGATTTCAGCAGCGATGCCAGTGTTACTGCGTTGGGAGCCAGAGGCGTGCCGTGGTCTTCGACGCCATTCGAAAAAGGAAGAGTCGAAGTCAGCATGGAAACGTGGGAAGGCAAGGTCAGCGGGACTTGGGAACTGACCTGAGAGAACAACGTGCCCCCTTTGGCCAGGGCATCGATGTGGGGCGTTTGCAAACCGCGATATCCGTAACAACTGAGCCGGTCGGCGCGCAGGGTGTCGACGGAGATCAAGATGATGGACGGTAAGTCCTTATTTTGAGCTACCAGTGGGATAGGGATTGCTATCTCGAGAGATGCTAGGCCCACCAATAGCCAGCACAGCAGTGCGATGAGACGTCTTCGATTCAAGGGCTGTTTTCCAGACTGCAAGTCTGTCCAAGTCCGAAACATGGGTATTCACTCAAATCTTTTAGTCCCTGTAGCCGAAGGACGGCTGAAGGGTCAGTTGCCGACAGCACCACACTCCTCGGCGGTCTGAGGCCCCTGGCCATTTCGAGATCTGAAAGTCAAGGCCAGGGTGACAGGTATTCCCCCGAAATAGCCCACGACAGGCAAGAATACCGGTCTCTGCGAGCATGTCCAATCTCCTGCCAAGCTGAAGGCTTGCCAGGGAGTAGCCGGGGGTTGAGCGAGGGCCAGCCGTCCCTCGCGATACCCCCGGTACCGGTTCCAGGAAAGAAGCCACCCTGAAGGGGTGCCAGACACATAGAACGTCGAACCCATAGTCTGTGGCTCCCATTCTGGCACCCTCTTCGGGGTGCCTTCCTTTAGACATCCCTGACCGGAGGTCTCCGCGCGGGACCACTGTCCCTCGCTGCGACCTCCGGCTACTGTCTGGCAACCCCTCCGGGTTGCTGAGGACTTCATAACGCCACACCTAACACCCGACCTGCTTTCCTTTGCGTCCTTCGCGTCTTCGCGGTTTGATTTTTGGTTGCGGCCCTCGCCCTGCAGTCCCCCAGTCAAACATCTCCCCGTCTAAACTTTTCGATCAAGTACTCAGAGGTTCTGAGGGTGAACGCCATAATGGAAATCGTACTGGTCTTGTCGGTGGCAAAGGGGAAGATACTGGCGTCACAAACATAGAGATTGGGCACATCATGACATTGGGAGAAGCGGTCGGTCACAAAGCTTTTGGGGTCGTTGCCAAAGCGACAGGGACCGGTCTCGTGCAAGCTTTGCCCTGGCGGGAAAGGATCATCGCCGGCGCCCCAGACCTCGCCTCCCGCCGCCTTCACCAAGTCTGCGCAGACCTGCTTACAATGTTCCCACATCAGCATCTCATTGGAGCCCCACTGGAAGTGGAAACGCGCCACCGGGATCCCGTAGACGTCTTTGACATCGGGATCAAGGTCCAGGTAGTTGGTCTTGCTCGGAAGCGATGGAGCCTGGATCAGGAAACCGATCGGCGTAGGATAGTAGCGCTTGATATTGCGCTTGAACTGAGACCCAAAACCCTCGAGTTGGTCGTGATAGTATGGAAAGTTGTCACAACCACCGCCGCCATAAACGGAATAGCCTCGGATAAATTTTTCCTCTCGGGGGTTGGTTAAGTTCTGCCAGCGCGGCATCCAGGTGACCGTGGACTCGTGCACATTGTCGGGCCGGCTGGGTTGGCCGAGCAGTTGAGGTAAATATCCATAAGCTGGCGTTCCATAGAGATGATCGCTGAGGTTGCGCCCCACTTGGCCGCTGGAGTTGGCAATCCCGTCGGGCCAATGCCGGGATTTCGAATTCAACATGATCTTGGCGGTCTCGCAACAGGACGCCGCCAATACTACGGCTTTGGCATAGACTTCCACTTCCTGCTTCGTATTCCGGTCGATATAGGCTACGCCCTTGGCCCGCTCGTTCTCGTCTACCAAAACATCCTTGACGTGGGCATTCGTTCGCAGTTCGAGCTTGCCGGTTTTCTCTGCTGCCGGAATCGTGAACCAGGTCGGCGAGAAGAAAGAGCCCGTGTCACAGCCGTTGGTGCAACCCCCACAGTAATGGCAAGCGGGATGACCGTTGTGAGCGACGGTCAGTTGGGCACAACGATCCGGCAGATAAGGCACTCCAATTTTCTCAGCACCTTTTTGCAAGATGTAGTCCAGGCAACGGAACTTGATGGGAGGAAGGTAGTCACCGTCCGGATTGCTGGGCCGATTCTGCACGGTGCTGGCGACTCCGATCATGCGTTCCACCCGGCTGTAGTAGGGTGCAATTTCTTCATAGGTGACCGGCCAGTCCACATCACAGCCATCCAGGCTGGCCGCCTTGAAGTCGATCTCCCCAAAACGAGCTGAGGAGCGGCCCCAGAAGTTGGCCTTCCCGCCAACCGCGTGGCAGCGTGCCCATACCCATCGGCTGCCCGGAGCCACCGTATAGGTGATCTCATGTTCCCAGAGTGGCTGGGTGATCTCTGTTTCGCAGACGTAGCGTTTAGGACGGTCTTTGGGGTCCATGAAACCCCGATACTTCAACTCGTAACGCTGCCGGTGGTTGCCAAAGTCTTTGACCGGATCCAGCCTCCGTCCGGAATTAAGAGCCACGACGTTTAAACCCGCTTCACAAAGGGTTTTCATTGCCATGCCCCCTCCGGCTCCAGTACCCACGACGATGACGTCATAGCTTTTCTTTGATATGCGAGATCCTCTCATCAGTATTTCCCGGAATTTGGGTTTCAAGCGCGTTACGTGATGCGTGATACGTGATGCGTAATGCGTGAGGAAGAACTTGAGGTTAGCTTCACGCGTCACGTATCACGCATCACGTGGTGGCGGCAAATGTTTGTGCTCCGGGTCGTCCAGATGAGGGCAGCCCGGCATTTCGTCGTAAACCATTTTTAGCCCCGGGTAATCCAGTTCTTCCAAACCAATGCGTGAAGTGTAAAACCCCATGACTGTGTATTCGCGGAGCAGCTTGAAAAAGGCTTGCCCATCTTCTTCGCGGGGTCGGTACTTGTCCTTATACGCCAGGTGCTCCAGTATCTCAGTCTGTTGCTCGCTCGCCAGATCGCGAAATGGTTTACTATGAAGCCACCTGGCATGCGTATCGATCCAGGAGAGCCCATAGCGAAAACGGTATTGAATGTCCGGGTCGCTGGCCACCATAAAGTCGATAAACTCAGCAACGCCAGCCTCCCGGGCTCCAGGCGTTCCGTCGTTGGGGATGATCAACTCCGTCAGCCGCTCGAGGGTGGCGAATTCTTCCGCGGAAAAAAACTGCCGGCTATACGTGCCGGCGGGAGGTTTGACCAGACCGCTGGCCGGTTGGCTATGCCCGCACCCAAAGGCCCAGCGGTCGAACCCGCCAAACTGGCTGGCCGCAGCTGCCAAGGACATTACTCGCAACACTTCCCTTCGTTCTAAACTTTGACCTCCCATGCTCCCATCCTCCGTTTTTCCAGCCAGTGCTTCCGGAAACGCCTGGGTAGTCTGCCGTCTGCGGCGGCACTCTCTTTTCCCAGTAGTTTAGCGTCTTCAAATTTAAATCCTCGCGTGACCGCTGGCAACCGTCTTGCAGCCTTAACGTTGATGAAAGTCTCCACAGCCCTCGAAGATTTGTCAAGATCTTTTGAAATGGGGCGAAGGGAGGGGGTGGCCGTAGCCGGGTGAGGGGGTTGCAGCCGACGGAGCAGAGGTCTTCTGCGTCGACGGTGTTGTTCGATGCATAATCGGGGGAGGGGTTTGTCGTCCAATGAATCCAATTGACATTTACACTCAAAGAGCAATACAAAACCATCAGGTCGCAAAGAGCGGATCCGTGTCAGGCTCGTTGCCTGCGGAAGCGATTTCATCACTCGATCATTTTGAAGATTCTGAATTGCCCTGTGTCGTCAATTCAATGCTTGAGGTTTCTGCTGTGAATGCTGAGCCTGTCTTGAAACAAATAGCTGAGGCGCTGTATGTATCCAGGCTGGCAGCCGTTCTCATAGGTAATGCTGCGGCTGCCTTGCATGGGGCGCCGGTCACCACTCTTGATTTCGATTTCATGTTTAGAAAGACCCCGACGAACCTTA
>QHZQ01000231.1:5673-7202 GCA_003224725.1 Acidobacteriota bacterium
TATTCTCAAGCCTTATTACCCCCTCTCTGACTTGTATCGCTTGGTGAATGAGGATCGTGGTCTTCAGCTTGATTTCATGTCGAGTATTCATGGAGTGAAATCATTTGCCGGATTGAGATCGAGGGCGACTCAGGTGTACTTTGGCAGTCATCCTCTCTGGGTGGCTGATCTAGAGGACATCATTCGAAGCAAACGGGCTTTGGGCCGACCCAAAGACAGGGCGGTGTTGGAAATCTTGGAAAAGACCAGAAATGAGAAAGAAAAAGAAAAAGCTTAGAGCGAAATCCTTACAGGCCCTAAAGAAGGAAAGCGAACAAGAGGCGATGCAGCAGATACGTCGCCTTCTAGCGCTGCCAATGAACAAGAGGACGCACTTCCTGCGTATAAGGCTACCTTCAGGCGGCTCGGCACTGTGAGATTGCCGCTGTTGTATGGGACTTCCAAATACGATCCCTAGCCGTTTGTAAACGGTTTACTTGACCGCTATNNCAGGCTCAGCGCTTTTTCCGGCGGTGGGCTCTCCGCAACGAACGCCACGACCACCGCAGACGAGTGATCGTGGCTACCGGGGAAATCAAGGGCGGCTGATGGCTGAACGCTGACAGCTGAACGCTCACTCCAACGGTTTCAGACTGGCTAATCCCATGTAGCGGGACTGATAAAAAATGAGGGGGCGCTTCAAGTTGTCGGTGTGGGCGGCCACGACCTCGCCCAAATGGATGATGTGACTGCCACCGTCGAAGGTTTTCATGAGTTTGCAATCCACATAGGCTTGGCTTCCCTTGAAAATGGGCGCCCCGGTAACAGCCGTGGTCCAGGGGAAGCCATCGAAGCGATTTTCGTCCCTCTCCTTATGACGTCCGGCAAAGCGATCGGAAAGATCGGTTTGAGACTCGCTGAGAACGTTGACGGCAAAGACACGCCCCTTCCCGATCAACCGCTCCGTGCGAGAATTCCTGGTCAGACACACCATGACGGTCAGAGGAGCGATGGAGATGGAACAGAAGGCGTTGCAGGTCATGCCGTGGACCTCTTCCCCGGCGCGGCTCGTGACAATTGTTACGCCGGTGACAAACCGGGCCATCACTTTGCGAAATTGTGCGCTGTCCAGCGTCTTGTGCATCAGGATCCCTCTCTAGGTTATGCTCATGTGTCATCGATCCAGCTAAGTTTGCTGCCCGCAGTGTCAGGGAAGCTATGAAAAAATTCGCTGTAGAGCAGATCCAAATGGCCCCCTCACCCATGAAGGCTTATCAAGCCAAACTATGCATTGAACAACACCATCGAAGCTGAAGGCCCTCGCTCCGTCGGCTGCAACCCCCTCACCCGGCCTACGGCCACCCTCTCCCCATGAGAGGGAGTAATAAATTACAGTTTACTCTCCCCTCGCCCCCATCGGGGGAGAGGGGACGGGGGTGAGGGACATCGCCTCAATGCTGCATAAGTTGGGTATCAAGCCTTCATCCTCTTTCCTCGCTTTGACTGTTCCGATCAGCTCTCCGCGGCCTCAGCCAGCAACTTCTCGGCTA
>QHZQ01000761.1:0-1120 GCA_003224725.1 Acidobacteriota bacterium
CGAGCGGCCTTGACGACGGGACCCGATCCTCCGTTCGCGGCGCCGCCGCGGTCAGAACCAATAGCAATCCAACCAAGCCCAGAGAGACGGCACTGAAGCGTCGCGTCACATTTCACCTCCCGATCGACAGTCGTTGCCTAACCTAGGAAATATGGGGTCAGTGGAGTGAAATATAGAGGAATGGAAATGTGACATTCAACTGAGAGACCGCCCACGTGGGAGCTGGCATCGGCCGCCGTGGCCAGTGCGTATCGGGGGAATGGAGAATGGCCCTTTAATTCGTCTCCGATCCACCTGTACCGCCCCCGTGCCGCTCTGACAGTTCCACCGTAATCCCTTCCGGCCCCCGTATGAACACCAGCTTCCGCCCATAGAAATCCATGATCTCGTTGCGTGTCTCGATGCCTGCTTTCCGAATCCGCCGCACCTCCTCGTCCACGTCCTCAACCGCGAAGCACACGTGGTTGAACCCAAGCTTGTTGAGCTCGCTGATGTGCGGGTCTGAAATCGGCTGTGGATGAAGGTACCGCAACAACTGCACCTCCGTCCGTGGGTCTGACCCGACCAGGACCAGCGTCA
The DNA here is from genome assembly GCA_003224725.1 of Acidobacteriota bacterium. Classification (GTDB taxonomy): domain Bacteria; phylum Acidobacteriota; class Terriglobia; order Versatilivoradales; family Versatilivoraceae; genus QHZQ01. The sequence goes on from QHZQ01000761.1 coordinate 580, forward strand.
CGTGTTCGGCCTCGATCCCGCTGACCCCCATGTAGTCCGAGAACGTCTTGCCCGAGATGATGACCGTGTGGTCGGGCTCGAATCCGAGAAGGCAAAAGAAGTGCTTGGCCCGCTCGACGTCACGGACCACGATCGTCACGTGGTCGAAGTGTTTGACCATGACCCCTCCTCTCCGCGACCGTACTCACCGACGGCGTGGCACCTGACAGCTTGGTGCTGGCATCGGCGGCCGTGGCCAGTGAGTTTCGTGGCTAAGGAGAATGTCCCATTAAATCTCCCTCTGAATATTCACGGAGGTACTGGAATACCTCCCCAAAAATACTTCATAAGCAGGAGGAGCAATAAGAGCACCAGGACTCCTCCCCCTATAGCAATCAAGATCCACAGTGCTTTTCTCAGCCACCTAACCACTGAACCAGGGAGAATCGTTTTAAGATCGTCAGCCATAACATGCTCAGGGTATCGGAAGCCGTCGGGGTCAGAGGAAAATTTCACGGCGCGCCGGCCGCGTCGCTCGGCCACGCGTCTCCCCGGTGCGGCC
>QHZQ01000761.1:1151-2457 GCA_003224725.1 Acidobacteriota bacterium
TGCGGAGCAACGAATTGTACTCTGAGCTACCCCACCCCGATTTCCCAGAAAAGGAGAATGGCCCTTTAAATCCCTTCACTGGCACTGATCCGTAGCTATTTGTATTTGATAGCCATTGCTTGCAACATCGCGTCTCCAGCCGGACCAGCCACACCAAATCCCGCACCCCCAGCCCCAGAAATAGGTGACAAGGTGGCGGCTACTGCTGTTGATTGTTGGGTGGGGCCCATCAATAAGATCGCGTCCGCGCCTACTGCCGCGGCTTCCTCCTTCAGCCGTTCGAGGGCCTTTCGCTGATTCCTGTCGAAGCTTCCATACCCACGCCCGTGAGAGTTAACGATTGCGATTTCCTCGTATGGCTTTGAGGGGGGAGAAAACAGAACCTGGATCTGGTCAACGGGTACAGGCGGATATGCCTTGGATACAAGAGCTGAACCGGTTGTGCATCCTGAGAGAAAAACCAAAAACACGATGTATCTGAAAGCAGGTAAATGAGTCATGTTTTGTCCTCACTCATCACAAACTAAATGCCTCACGTGTACCAGGGCGTAGGAAAGGGGATATGTCCGGTTCTTTCTGCACCGCATTCAGGGCCCATTCTTCCCTGGGCGGCCCCTCGAACGGAAGGTAGACTCCAACCCCACCTGGGTCGCGATGCGCCGCTGCCAGCAGGGCCTCCCGTACGGTCGACCCCGCGTGACCGACCCACAAAGAGCCTCCAGCTCGGCCGAGGGTTTAGTCAAAAATGGGACTTCTCCCCTTTTCCTCTTCGCGACGAAAACGCAACATTAAACTTATTGACCTTAGACCTGGGACCTGGCATCGGCCGCCGTGGCCAGTGAGGTTCGTGGAAACGTAGAATGTCCCTTGAAATCTGTCCCTAACGTTTGAGTTCAGCCGCCGCTGAAGGCGGTCACCTGGAACGAATGGTTCGTCGTCATAGCGCCTTGTCCAAGGACTCAAGCACCTTCTTGATCGTACTGAGCATGAAATCGGTATTGTCGAGGAGGTCAGTTTGACTTCGCACTTTGCGCTTTCTCTTTGGCGCATTCAGATCGAGGTCTAGTTCATGAATGATCTTGTTGCGGATCATAAAGATCTCTTTCAGGCGCGCAACATCCAGCGCTAGTGCCTTGTTGTCCAGCCCGAGTGCTGCAGTAGTTCGGAGAATTTCATCAACAGACTGTAGCGAATCTCCAGTCAACTCGCGGATGTACTCTTCAACGAGTTTCGCTCGCGGCGCTTTGTCCGCGAGGATCAACGCAAGGAACTTTGAACCTGCGGTGAGTTCCAGCGCATCACCCTC
>QHZQ01000232.1 GCA_003224725.1 Acidobacteriota bacterium
GCCCGCGATCTCAGCATGGACGTAAGGATGATGAAACTTGTCAATCTTGGGCTTGGTGGCGTATCCGATGGATGCTTGATAGAGGTATGTCCCCTTACCGTGCTTGATCAAAACTTCGGGAGCAGTGGGCGCCTGTCCGTTGCACGGCAGTGCGAATTTGATTTCGTCTCCAGTGTCGACATAAGCGGCCAGAAAGTTCGATAACCGCAAGCTGCAACCGCTCGCAAAAGTAATTTCCACAGCGTCGGACTGCTGACACTTTTGCATAACAGTCTCTCTTTGTTCGTTGACAGAAACTATAGCTGCGTTCATGGTTCCCCTCCGTTAAGGCGATGCTAGCACCCGCAGGAGCTCCTCGCAAAACAGCGAGTACGGTGCTCTGTCCATCGATCTAACAAGAGCTTGTCGGCCCGATTTGCTCGGTCTCAACTTTCGGACTAGAGTCCTCCTGTCGTTTCGCACGGTGGGAAAAGACGCCATCCGCTCCTCCTGATTCATCCCTCCCACGAGCCCACCCCATGACTCCCGCCAACACTTCCAGTGACTGTCTCCCAGAGACAGCCACTGGAAGCCTGCCTTTGGAATAATCATCATGATTTGCGGGGAAAGCTAAGCCTGCATCGCGAATTCCCCGGTTCGGAGGATCGCCAATGTCAGCAATCCAAAGAGGAGAAAGGAGGTGATGCAGGGATGACAGTCTAGCATTGAAGCATAGGTGTTCACCCTGCCTCGGGGTTCCTGTCTCTTCTTTCAAGGCCCCGAGGTGGGCCTTCTCAATGCACCAACTGGAAGAGATACCGTTATTTCAGAATCTGGAATTCAGAGATTTTCCTTGTCCCGGTTTGTGCCTCCTGGGGCTCTCTATCTCATAAAGGATTCTTCTTACGCTGAACCAATATGCAGGTGAGTTTGGTGCACGATGGAGGTCGAGTTTGGAGAGATACAAACAGGCACGATACGTCTGGACGCAGGAGTTGAACGCATTTTAGAGGAAGGCTATAGACACGGAAGAGAGGCACAATTGTTGGTTGTTGAGAAAATTCAACGTCTCACTGGCTGGCCAAAGCACGCCTGCTACAGACAGGCGGCATCTCTCGGATTAACCCAACAGCATAGGCAGTACAACTGGACTCCTGAGCTCGATGCAATGTTGGCCGAGGGATACAGAGGAAGTGGAGGAATTAAGGTAGCAGCCATTCGAAGGATCCAGGCCCAAACTGGATGGCCTCGTTATGTCTGCTGGAACCGTGCCCGCAAACTGCAGCTTGCTCGTAATAACCAGACTGGGAACAGGTCCTGGTCTGAAACCGAAGATAAGTACCTGCTGGATTTTGTGGGAAGCAAGAATCCGCGTGAAATCGCCAAGCGATTAAAGCGATCTGTCAGCGCCATTCGCGCCCGGGTACGCGTTCTTGGAAAGGATCGAAGAATCAGCATGCGTGTCCAGGACGGACACACCAAGGAAGAATTAGCCAAGTACCTGGGGCGGAGCAAGAAAACCATCCAAAACTGGCTGGATCAGGGCTGGCTCAAAGCACGTTACGAGGGCAAGAACCGAAAGGACGACACCCTTCGAGTTACCGACGAAGATTTTCGAAGCTTCTGGAAGCAGCACCCCTGGGAAGTTCCATTCTACAAATTGAGCCACGAGGGTCTGCTGTGGTTCTGCAGTGTCATGCATGATGTTCCCCCAGCCTTTACCTTTGGCGACCCTCTCGATCGGAAGCAAAGACAGGAGGAAGAACAGGAGCAAGACGAGGAATTTCTAGATTCTTGAAGTGTGGCCAGTGCAAGGCTCTGGCTTGGCGGACTGCACGCTTTCCATCAAAGTATTTTATTGGGCGGCCATTAGGAATTGTCTCTTGCCTTCGAGAGCACGCTGTCAACAAGTTCTCTGATCTCGTTCCAAATGCCGCCCTCTTGGTTTCAACCGTAGCGAGGAATCTGCGTGCTGAATCATGTCCCAAGTCAAGGGTCATTGCGATTCCCTTCCCTAAGCCCCTGACCGCCGCGCAAATTTGCGGCCCGTCGTCAAAGTTTGCACGTGCAAGCAGTCTCATTGTTCGTGGAGGTAAACATCGTGAAGACAACCAACGTGTTTCCCAAGGCTTATTACCACGGGCTATTGGTCCAGGTCGAGGCTCAGTTGGACACCTTGGCTTTGGTAAGGTTTGATGGCAGGTTGTCCATAGTACTGACCAAGGACCTGAAAGAAGTCCCCTACCAAGTCCCAGCGACAGCAGATACAGCAGCTTTTGCCGCAGTTTCGGGCCAGCGCTTTTAATTCATTTTTGAAGTTCTCTATGGGAAACGGCCAATTGGAAATGAGCCCTGCCGGTACTCAGGAGCCCGGCCTAGATATTCAACGTTGGCTTGAGTAAAGGCTATGCCACTTTCACCGGGTCGTGGCGGAGGAGCAGCAATTGGTCGGACTTCAAGGCAAGGCTGGCATAGGTACGGCCGTCGTTGTCGATGAACTCTACTTCGAAAACGTCGGGAGCCAACACTTCAACGACGGTTCCTACCTGTCCCCGCAAGAGCCCACGCTCTGTCAGGTCTTGAGTCAAAGCAACCACATCGAGTAGTTTGATAGTCTCTTTCACCATTCGCCTTATCCTTCGTTAGTTAGCTCAGAGAATATAACAGCTAACCAGTCGAGGAAAGTCTTCTCCCCGCCGAACAATCCAACTGCTACGAACTTTGGCCTCTCGGCCAGTCCGATTTATAGAAAAGTCTACCACGTAACGTTGTCCATAGTCATCCTTCTCGGCAAGTGTCGCGTCAGAAACGAGCGCCGCCGCCAAAATCAGTCGCCGTAATTCTTCGGCATTACCAGCGGTCATACCCACGGCGTCCGCAAACACACGCGCTTTGTGGCGGCCACGCGGATGGGTCTGACTCAAACAGTAATCCCGAAGTTTTTCAATATCGACAAAGGCACGCTCAGCGTTCGGGAGTTTCACTCGATCTCAGTGTCACGCCGCTTCTGGGATACTCGCCTTCAACCTGTTCTTGACTCATCCTACCGATCCTGATTCTTACCGATTTGAAGTGGATTTGTCTAGCCACAGGCCCAGCAGAGACAGCAGAAGTCCGAAATGGGCAGGCTTCGGGCCATGGGTCAGTGAAGAAGCCGTACCCGGGCCAGACTTTGACTGACCGAGCCACCAAGAGCCAAGGAGGGAGCCATGCAACGTAAGAGTCCTGCCGAAAATGGTGGCCCGGTCAATAGAGAGACACGCGCTTGCCAGTCAACGTCCAGTATCCCCAGCGAGAAAGCTGACCTGAGACTGACACTGTATGAGATCGAAGCTGGACTCGCTGAAGTTTGTGAGCAGATTCTCGACTTTCAGGAGGAGGGAAAAGAACCAGACGAGACTGACTTTCTCGTTCTGCAAGAATACTTGAAGGGGGCTGCCACCAAACGAGACAACGTAGCCAGGATAATGTTGCACCTGGAAGCGATGGAGCAACTTGCAGCAGCGGAAGAGAAACGTCTCAGCCGGCGCCGAGTGAGACTAGCGGCAACACGGGAACGGTTGGAGCCCTATGTCCTGCTTACAATGGCCAGGCACGGTTACCAGAAGCTTGAGGGCGAGCTCTTCACCTTGAAATTACATAAGAATCCGCCCTCGGTCGAAATGACCGACGAGCTCTTAATCCCGGCAGAGTTCCTAATCGAGAAACCGCCCCCGCTACAAGTCGATAAAAAGTTACTGTTGAATGCACTCATGAGTGGTCGGAGCGTCCCTGGAGCTAGGCTAGTTGCGAATCGTTACCGGTTGAAGATCGAATGATCGGTGTTACGCGGGCCAAAGTTAACCTAATGAACATCGAGTGTTTCGGAAGGAGAGCATCAGATGTGCGACACCGAAGCTCTTTCGGGCCAGGAGACAGCGCTGACTCATTGACTTTGCAGAAGAGTCTGAATCGAATGACGACAAGGAAAAACTCGCCTGGGGTGCGCTGCGCAGATTAGCGGAGGAACTTTATAAGCGGTTGGAGACAAGCAAGGCTTTAATAGTTAAAAAAGAGGAAGAGGGTCTCAACGCATCTGGAACCCCGCTCGGACGTTTGGATAACGGGAATCCCTGGTGGGACATTTCCAGTGTCCGTCTCCGGCTGAAGCCGCCGGAGCTGAATCGAGAGCTGATACAGATCAGAGATCACTTGCGGTCCCTCATTCTCTATAGACGTGCGCGCAGCCATCCTGCAAGCCTTCCACCCCGTGCATTCTATAACCTCATCGACAAGTGTTTTTCAGAGTGAGGCGAACAACCTATGAAAGGAGGTGAGGGCGATTGAACCCGGAGTTCACCATCGAAAAGTGGGACGGCCGTCACTGGGCACTGTTCGACGGCGACGAATTGATCTGTTTGACCGTGTACAAGAAGGGCGCCCTGGAAGTCAAAAGACGCTTGGAACAGATGGAACAGAGGGGCTGTCGGGAGGCGCCGCCCCTTCCTACAGCGGCTTCTTCTGACCTTGGCCGAGTCCCCCCTTTATCCCTTCCTGCCTGAGTCTGCCCAGTGTCCTTTCCCACGGTTTTTCCCAGCGTGCACTGAGCCCGTTAAGTTGCGCTCATTCTCAGGGCCTAAGGCTTCTGGTGATGCTGCAGAGTGGCAACATCCTTCTTGCACCGACGCCGCCGGGTTTCCCGGTGCTATCCTAGGCGGGTGCTTCTTTTTTCTTCAGCCGTCCTTGGCGTCTTGAGCAAGGTCTGCAGTGCTGATGTCTTCTTTTTCAGCCAGCGTTATCGCCAAGGGTGAAGGCCATTTGGGGATGTCACGAGATTGATGCCCAGAAGATAGCGACCGGGCACCAGGTCGTTCAATTGCAATTTGCAAAGTCGCATACTCCTGGTCGAAACAAACGGGGAACACACCACGGACCTCGTACAGCCCACCAGGTACTGTGAGGTGGAACAGCTCCTTGGGAATTTTGTGGCGAAGATCGATAGGAGAATCTCTGTTGAGGGGGATGAAGGGCTGGATGAAACTCGAATGGAAAGCGGCGCTATTTTGAGACAGGGATTTGGGCGACCAGTTGGTGAGGCGGATCTAAGAATGGACGAGGGCCCAGCAGGAAGGGAGAAGGGGAGGTGCAAGCCAGCCGATCAACTGGTGTTGGCAAAGGTCGGTCGCCCCAGACTGAAGCGAACGATAGACCAAGAGTGAGGCGTGGGAGGAACAGTCAGTCACACGAGGGCGGCACCAGATCGTCCAGTGAGTACGTCGAGTAGGCGTCGTCACCCGGTTCGGAAGTGTGGGCCCTTTCCCCATCCGCCTGTATCTAAGGCCACGCCGCTGGCCGGGATTGATTCGGCTGCCGGAAATTAGACTGAAACTTATGCCAATTGGCCTCCGTCCACCAACAGCAGTACGCCAGTAATGAAGTCGGCGTCCCGCGACGCCAGAAAGGTCGCCGGACCAGCTACGTCTTCGGGTACTCCTAGGCGCCCAACAGGTATCAAATGATTATTCGTGTATTTTTTCATAAACT
>QHZQ01000233.1 GCA_003224725.1 Acidobacteriota bacterium
AGATAATGGCAAGGCTGAAATTGTGATTGGAGAGCTGGTTGTTTTGAGTCCAACTGGAGACATGCCAGGGTATGCCGCGGATGAGTTATACGAGTTTGGACATTTCATTAACCCCTCGATTCACTGGTTGCCTGTGAGCCTTCTATGTGAAGCTTAGTATAGGAGTTCATTAAGCCCATGGTGTGTCTTCGCAGCCTCAGCGAATCGACAATCAACAATCAGCCATCGTCAATATTTCCTGGGTTCTACCAACTTCAAGGTGTAGCTGGCGGTGCCGGCTTGTTTCAAGTGGATAAACTGGATGCCCTTTTCACGGTATTCCCACATCGTGGCATTGGGCTCGGGGGTGGATTCGACGGGGTTTTCACCAAAGGACTTCTTTAGCAGGTCCAATTTCCCATGAGCCAGTAAGTCCGATAGATCGCCTTTGGCTTTTTTGTAGTAGTTCGTATTGATGTAAATTGTGTTGACCTTGCCGGCGTAGCGGTCAATATCCAGATAAATGCCGTGGTTTTCATAGGCGCTGCGATAGAGTTTGGGCAGATTCTCGGTCTTGATTGGCTTACCTAAGAGCTTGTCCACATCCCGGGTACGGTCCCCTAACTTCACCCCTTTAACTGAAATGTTCCGACTGGTTATGCCCGGGATCTTCGTGATATCTTCCTTGCTGACCTCGTAAACTTTTGTTTCCGGGGCTGACGCGGAAGGTTCGGCAGCTTTGATCGGCTGCGGTTGGGCGGGAGACGATGAGGTTGACTTAGACGGTTGGGAGCAACTCAAGCAGCTCAAAATCAAAAAGCACAAGAGCGGCCGACAAAGTGTCTTTACTGTCATCATGTCCTCCCGAACGATTGGAAGTTAAAAGGCCGGAATGCGTCCTATCTTAATCCAAAATCCTTTCGGAATTCATCAGAAATGTAATCGGGACTCCTGCTCACACGCTTGGTTCCGAGAGGTGTCCTGAATGGGTTCCAGTGGCGCTGGTAGCAGGGCCCCGTCAAAGTCCCTTAACTTGCACTCATCCACTGCCCTTGCTGACGCGGGGGCTACTGACTTGGGCCTCGGCCTGTTCAGTAGCCCGACCGTGAGGGAGGGCCAGGGATTTTGACGGGACCCTGCTCATGGCAGGGATTGGTATTGACAAGAGCGATGCATTACCCTGGAATCATGCCAAATTCGAAATACAAGCAGCTTGGCGATCTCTTGACCGTGGGAATCATGTTTCCCGCTTGCATCGGGATTGGCTACGGCATCGGGTATTGGGTGGACAGGTGGGTGGGGACCCAATCCGCTTTTAAAATCGTCTTCTTGTTGTTTGGCATTGCGGCTGGATTTATCAATTTGTTTCGAATAGTCAATAAGGTTAGCAACGGTGATCAATCTCCCTGAAGCCAAACAACTCCTCGATGATCCCTACTATCTCAACATCGAGAATCGGCTGACGACCATCAGCCTGTATTTGGGAATTGGGGTTACGAGCTTATCGCTAATATTAGGGGAGCTGACGTTTGCGGGCAGCTTTCTAATCGGAGCAATCCTCTCCTTTCTTAATTTCTCCTGGATGAAGCAGGGTATCGATCGCCTGTTGAGTTCAGAAATCCAGGAGAAACCGCATCGTCCCTCCAACCGGAAGATTCTCTTCAAGTATTTCCTGCGATACGTATTGATCGCGGGAACCCTCTATGCTATATTCCGCTTTCGATTTTTTGATGTCACGGCCGCGATTCTGGGTCTTCTGTTATTTGTCGCGGCCATCCTTTATGAATGTATTGTTCAAGTGATCAAAGGTTTGTTGGAGGATCGTAAGCGTGGAGGAACATCGTCTTTGGATTGATGAACAGGTCAATCGGATATTTGGGCCCATGGTGGCGCCGCTGAAAGATTGGCTGTGTTCAACGGTCTACGGGCTCTTTGGTAAACATTATGTGCCTGCAGAGAAGGTCATTCCCGACCATATTGTTTTTGCTCTGATCGTTTTCCTGTTTTGTTGCATCTTTTTCCCTCTGGTGCGCCGCTCTTTTTCCATGGAGAGGCCCGGCAAAATCCAGCAACTGCTCGAGGTCTCGGTCGAATTTCTCAACGCTCAACTGGAGGAGATCATCGGCCACGGCGGCAAGTATTTACCGATGATTGGGACCATCGGTACCTTCATTCTTCTGATGAACTTGATGGGTCTGATTCCTGGATTCATGTCTCCTACTTCCAGAATCAATGTGACTTTGGGATGTGCGTTAGTCGTTTTCCTCTATTATAATTATCTGGGCATCAGAAAGCAGGGACTCCTAAAATACGTAAAACACTTTATGGGCCCGATTTGGTGGCTATCGCCATTAATGGTTCCCATTGAGATCATCAGCCATCTTGCCAGGCCCTTTTCCCTCACTGTCCGCCTTTTTGCCAACATATTTGGCGAAGATCTAATTATTGCGGTTTTCTTCATACTGGTTCCCTTAATTTTGCCGCTTCCGATCATGGCGCTGGCCATTTTTACCAGTTTTCTTCAGGCCTTTATTTTTATGGTCCTGACAATGGTCTATATTGCCGGGGCGGTGGCGGAGGAACACTAAAAGCAGTGGCGAGTGGCGAGTGGCGAGACGAGCAAAGCAACGGACCCCAGTCTCAGCACTCGCCACTCGCCACTAACCACTCGCCACTGCTTTTGCTGCTGCACGCGTGAGCCCGGGATGCACGAGGGGTTCTCGGGAACCACCTCCATGCGGCGTTTCATAACGACCGTTAGTTGAGCTCAGAGTGAGTTCAATAGGTCGAATCTTTTAACTGAAAGGAGAGAAAATCGTGAGACGATTTTCTGCATTCGCATTACTCACCACACTTGCTTTATGTGTGGCCTCGCCGGTTTTTGCCCAGGAGAGTTCAGGAGGTGGTAAGAGTTGGGTAATCATCACCTCTGGCTTTGCAATGGCGATTGCTTCTTCCATGTGTGCCTTAGCTCAAGGAAGAGCTATTTCGGCCGCCTGCGAAGGCATTGCCAGAAATCCGGGAGCTACTGCGGCCATTCGCTTTGGTCTGCTATTGGGTCTTGTGCTAATCGAGTCTCTGGCACTTTACACGCTGCTAATTGTGATCCTCCCGCTGCTGAATTTGGCTCCCGGGGCACGATAGGGTGCTCAAATAGTCAACAGCAGTAATACCGTTTGCCCCGCCCGCTTCTGAATTCTCCTTCGAGGCGGGTTTTTTGTTGGCCTATTTGGGGTATACAAAGTCCGAATCAAGGAGGTTTCATGCTCCTAGCGAGTCTAAGAAAGAAGTGGACATACTGCGCCGGGCTACTCGGGTTGATGGTACTCCTCGATTCCGTGTCAGGGCAAACTCAACTCAGGCCCGGAATGAATTTCTTCTCCGTCAAGCAAGACGTGGAAATTGGCAGAGAGGCTTCCCGGGAGACAGAAAAGCAGTTGGACTTGCTTCACGATTCCGACGCCAAAAGCTATTTAAATGACCTGGGGAAAAGCGTTGCCAAACATTCCAAAAACCCCGATCTGCCTTATGAGTTCAAGCTGGTCAATTCCAAAGAGATTAACGCCTTTGCTTTTCCAGGTGGATTTATCTATGTCAATCGCGGTTTGATTGAAGCCGCTGACAATGAAAGCGAATTGGCAGGTGTACTGGGCCACGAGATTTCCCATGCCGCCTTAAGACATGGGACCAATCAGATGTCTAAACAATTGCTCATCACAGCTCCACTTTCCATTATAGGCGGTCTTTTCGGAGAGGGCGGGGGGTGGAAAGAGCAGTTAGCCGCGCTGGGAATTTCTCTGGGCGTCAATGGACTGATGATGAAGTACAGCCGCAATGCCGAGAGCCAGGCGGACCTGGCGGGAGTCCAGGCCGTGCAGGCGTCCAACATTGACCCTGAAGGGATGATGACCTTTTTCAAGAAACTGGAAGGTCTCAGAAAAACTCAGCCCGGCATGCTGGAATCCTTCTTTGCCAGTCATCCGGCGCCCCAAGATAGGGAAAGGACCGTGGGAGAGGAAATTGTCAAGTTGCCCTTGCTGAAGAATCCACAAAAGGAAAGCCAGGAATTTCACAAGCTTAAAGCGAAACTGGCTTCAATGCCGGCGCCGCCCGCTCCGAAACAGCAGGTAAACCAGCCGGTTCCTGAACAACCCCAGAAGGTTCCTGAACCTTCATCCAGATCTGTGGCGTTTGAACAGCGGGATGGACTGTACCAATTCGAAATACCCGACAACTGGCGAGTGGTTAGTGAGAGCGGAGCAGGAGTTACGATTGTCCCCCCGGGTGGAGCCCGCTCTTATGGGGACCAGACTCAAATCTCTCACGGGATGATGGTGAATTTATTTGAAGTAAACACGTCCCGTGGAAGCCGGCTAGAGGACGCGACCGACCAGTTTTTGGATAACTTGCAGCACGGAAACCCCCATTTGCACGTGGTTCGTGGTTCCCAGGCGAAGTTTAATTTGTCCGGGCAAAAAGCTATCAGGACATTGTTAACCGGCATAGCTCCCAGAACCAATCAATGGGAAAACGTCTGGGTGGTTACTCGTGGCCATCCCGATGGCCTTTTTTACTTTGTCTTCGTCTCACCCGAAAGCGATTTTCACACCTATAAACCGATGTTTGACAGGATCGTTAAAAGCGCCAGGTTCTCACGGTGAGGAATTGCAGATTGCGGACGTGCTTAATTGCTGATTTCGGATTGCGGAGTGATTGAGGAATTATGAATCCTGACGAATTCAAGAAACGAACCAAGGCATTCGCTCTTCGGATCATTCGCTTCCTAAGTTACCACTACCCTGGGAATCAGAGCCTTCCCGTTCCCCGATCCCTGAAGGGGATAGGTAACTCGGTGTATTCATCCCCTTCAGGGATGGGAATTCATCATGAACCCTAACCCAGGGTGGCGGCTGGGCCGCAACCCTTATAGGTATTCAGAGCACGATTAGTGCGAACTGAATACTTCGTAGGAGCAGCCGCTTTCTTTCTTTTTTGCTTCTTTTTTCTTTCTTTGTGGAAGTTGTGAATTCTGTGGAAAACGGCTTCCCCGCTGGACAGGAGAACCGCCGTAGACCATGCGCTTGTGGTCGAAGGGCATCGACTTCGGATCCATCTTGGCGAGGCGCGGGTCCTTCATCACCTTTGCGTTGACACGATCGCGATGCGCTCGCGACTTGAACACGATCCACGAAAACACCACCGTCTCGCCGGGCTTGAGCTTAACGTTTCGTGGGAACGGAACCCCGAACTTTACATCGAGGTCGTCGCCGGCGCACTCCCGGTACTCGAGAGCGCCATGCTCCCGCCAGATTTTTCCCGCCTTGTGAGCGATGCGGCGGTAGGCTGGCAGATTTTTCTTTGGTACGGGCAACACAAAACCATCAACGTAGCGCATGAATCCTCCTTAATCGGGAAGTTCTCTTGCTGAAAAACATAGTGAACCGAGATCACGTGGCCTTTGGCATGGGTCGGTCGCGAACGCCTCAGCCATCGAAACAACCCAACCAGGCTGCTGCAGGAGGTGGTCGGTGCGCGGGAGTCCCCCACAAAACCGGAAGGGCGGCGCGAGGATATTCGCACACTTGCCGAAAAGACACCATGACTGGACAAAAATTAGGATTCTTCCTTGCAGGCAAGCCTTAAAGGCAGCACTTGGGATCATCAGCCAGCGCTGCAACCTGGTCAATGGCTCCGCCTGTACCACTATGGGTGTGCGCCAAGCCCTCTGGCTGCCGAGCTGTGGGATGCTGATTCACTGACCTGGCGGCGCTTCTGAAACAGCAGCGTCAGGCTCCCGAAAAGTGATCCAACGATCACCGTGAAGGCTATCCACAAGGAGAGTTGAGGCAGCAGGCCGATCACGAACCACTTTGAAACGAGGCTCATCTGCGGGAATCCGGGAGGCCCCAGTTCGTAGTGCGTACCCCAGTTGGCCGACATCGCGACGAACATTAGCAGAGCCACTGGGATGCGCGCCGTTAGACCGTAAATTACTTCCACCTTGCCCAGCTCCGGCCAGCCACGATAAGCGATCCCAAGCGAGAGAAATGAGACCAGGTTACTCAACACGATGGTAGCGACGATAGGCAGCGACAGCTTAAACATGGTGAAGACGAGGACGAATTCAACCGCCAGTGCGGCCAGCGCGAACCCGATGGCTCGTGCGCGACTTGTCGGACCGTGACCGGCCTGGTTCAGCCGGGTCGCGAAATAGGCGCCGAAAATTGGAACCAACCACACGATGCCAATGATGGCACCTGCGCCCCCCGGCTCGCGGCTAAAGAACCTGGGCGACCAGTGCTGAAGTTCACCGACCAGGCGCAACAGCGTGACGGCGAAAGTGATGACGGCCGGAACGACGATCAGCCGACGAATGGAAAAAGTGGAAACGGGTGCTGGCATGGGAGCTCCTCCTGAGTCTCAATATTGTTTTGCCCTTTCGGGCTCTGAAGTCTCAATGGAAAATCGGGTAGATTATACTCCATTCCTACTCAATCTGGAATCCGACAAATTGGGGTGCTCCGAGTGTCAACTGGATCAAGGCTTCCGTGGTAACTGGATTGATGGTCTGCCAATGATGCTCATGTACCTTTGTGAGATCCATCTGCTTCCATCCTTTCCGTTCCGCCGGGGTCATACTCCCGAAGCAGGTCGCCCCGCAGGATCCTCTTCATCCGCCAGGCTATCTGACCATAGCTCGTCCGCAGGATTTTTTCTGGATAATCCGGATTGGCGCCTGCGAGAATTCGTGGCTGCGATCTTCCTTGTTGCGGATGTATCGTCGTTTCTCAGTCCTTTAAGCGTAGGCCATGACCTGGAGTCGTGTTTAAAACAATGAACCCGTTTTCGTAGCGGTAGGGTGTTTTGAGCAAGCTGTTCCAAGCGAGATCGCTGAACTCTGCGTACTTGACCTCAGGCAAGGAAGCGGCCAGATTCAGGTTAATTTCGAACCAGCTATTGCCCACATGGACAGGAATCCCAAAAGCG
>QHZQ01000234.1:0-937 GCA_003224725.1 Acidobacteriota bacterium
AGATCTGCCACGCATCTTTGAACGATTCTATCGCGGGGACAAGGCTCGCTCGAGGGAACAAGGGGGAACAGGGCTAGGACTCGCTATTGTCAAGCATATTGTGGAAGCCCATAAAGGGAGAATTGAGGTTCGTAGTAGCACTGGGCGAGGGTCAGACTTCGCGGTTTTCCTTCCTTTAGAGGGCGCAGCTCATGCTGGGAGCCACACCCCTGTTCCGGTTGGTTAAGTCTTCCATTTTAAAAATCGCGTTCCTGCTCATACTCTTGCTCCTGTTCCTGCTCACCATTTTGCCGACTACTCGAGTAAGGCCCGATCCGTAGCAAGCGGTTGTTTGGCCCCGGAAACCGAAGGCGTTCGTCAGCGCGTTTATGAGGTGGAGAACTTAGCTGTTTGATTTTAGGAAACTATTCGTGCGCGGCGCGTTTGTAACCTCCAGTTTCAGATTTAGCATAGGCTTTTATCAGCCTCTGGATTTCGACGTAATCGACCGGCTTGCCGAAGTAATCCAGAGCTCCCCGATTTGTTTGACTTGCTCCAGCAGGTGAAGACCATCCAATACGGGTCGCAAATCCACAACGATCACAAAGTCAAAATCTTTATTTTCAAACAGGTCTAGTGCTTCTGAAGCCCTGTCACAGATCGTGACCTGGTGGCCTTCTTCCCCGAGCAACGAGCCCAGAATCAAACGCTGGTCCTCCTGCGAATCTACCAGCAGTATCCTTTTTGTGAGTGCAGCTTCCTTTGGGTGCGGATCCATCTCCGAACGAATACTTTGTTCCTTGTCGAGAGCTCTGATCGCATACACGATGGCAACATCCTTTCTGGAGCCTAGCTCCTGATCCAAACATAGAATTGATATTCCACCCTCGGTCCATGCCTTCGAGCTTAAGGTACGAATGTTAAATGCCAGCGTCGCCGAAATGAAAATTCTGTTAAT
>QHZQ01000234.1:991-6438 GCA_003224725.1 Acidobacteriota bacterium
GTTGCAAGGATGAAAAATATGTCACGCACTGCCAATGAGCCACCCTCACCCGCCCTTTGGGCACCCTCTCCCATGAGGAGAGGGAACAAAAAATTAGATGGACTCTCCCCTCGCCCTTTGGGAGAGGCATGGGAGCTTTGAGAAAGCTCCCTGGGTGAGGGTTTGGCTAAATGGCAGAGTGCAGCTCGATTCAACTTCGGAATTCGGTTAAAACAATCCGCTGCCGGCCCGTCACAGCCTAGTACTGCGACCCTTGAGCCGCTTGCTTTTCCATGGCCAGCTCTTCTTCAAGGGCTTCAAAAATGCCCCAGGCCACAGTTTCTGCCAGACTTTTGATGGCCGGTCCCAAGCGATGTTAAATACCCATGAAGGACACGTTAATTTTGCGAGAAGTTCTTATTTTGTCTCTAAATCCACGCTCTTCCGCGCTTTCTCAATCCCGGCGCAAAGGAGAACGAATGATTGTCTCGGGACGAGGGGACAAAATTCAGTTTGTTTGCAAAGTTCCACGCGATAGATCTTCGCCGGACAAGCATGAGTCGTTGCTCGCCGTCAAGCCCTTGCCGGCCGATGGTTTTTCCCAGCATCCCCTGGTGCCACCTTTACGCCGGCATGCGAGTCCTGATGTATTATCCTAAAACCGGCAGTCCAAAACCGCGGAGACGCGGAGACGCAGAGAGAAACCGGGATCAAACATAACGGCCTCCCATTTTTTCTCTCACCGAGCGGTGAAAGAAGTATGGCCACACTGGGTTCAAAAGCCGAAAACCAACCGCCCGGCAATCCCGGCTGTTGGCTGTTTTAACAAGAAGCTCTCCGCGCCTCTGCGTCTCTGCGGTGGGCTTTTACTGCTGTTTCTAGGATTATTAGGGAGGCCGGGAAATTCGCCAGCAAGAAACGGATAGCAGTCAAACAGACGTAGCGCTTACTATCGAATCGTGACGATCGCCCAACGATGGGCGAAACTAAATTGCAACTCTTCAAAGGAGATCACTATGAATTTGTTGATGGATAGCATTGAGAGTCGGATCGGAATCATCCTGATCGTATCGGATGGCGAAAACCTCTGTGCGCTCGATTTCGAGGATTGCGAGGATCGCATGAGAGCGCTCCTTCGAAGGCGTTATGGAAACTTTTCGTTGTGTCGTGCCAATGATCCACAGGGTCTCAGTAGCCGTATCCGAGCCTACTTCGAGGGCGATCACGGCGTCTTGGACAAAATCCTGGTGAGCACAGGCGGTACAGCGTTTCAGCGTCAGGTCTGGAATGCGCTGCGAGCCATTCCGGCCGGGAGCACAATCTCCTATGGCACGCTGGCAGAAAGAATTGGCAAACCAAACGCGGGCCGCGCGGTGGGACTCGCCAACTCTCTGAATCCGGTGGCGATTGTTGTGCCTTGCCATCGCGTGATTGGCGCTCGTGCCACGCTCACCGGCTACGCTGGGGGCCTCCAACGAAAGCGGTGGCTACTGGCACACGAAGGCGTCGATCTTAGGAAACGCCAGCAACACAGGCTGCGCAGCGAAAGAGTCGGTTTGTAGCGGCCGCTTCATCCGCACATCTCTCGAGTTTGGACACTTTATTAACCCCTCGATTCATCGAGGGAACGGTAGGTCAGATTAATCCGCTTTAATCGTTTCAACGGTTTCCCTCGCCGTCACAAACGGAAGTCACCGGTCACGAGCGTTTCGTATTCTCCGATGTTGAAACACCGCTGAAGCGGTTTGGTTGGATTCTGAAGCTCTTTTCAACCAAATTATGCACCACTGAGGCGATCCCCCTCACCCCCTTCCCCTCTCCCCCGATGGGGGCGAGGGGAGAGTAAACCATAATTTATTACTCCCTCCCCCATGGGGAGAGGGTGGCCAAAGGCGGGGTGAGGGGGTTGCAGCCGACGGAGCGAGGGCCTTCAGCGTCGATGGTGTTGTTCGATGCATAACTTGGGTTTCAACCCCTCGATAAATCGAGGGGCTTAATGGGCTCCGATGCATGCCGAGGGTTTGGAGCCATTCCCTAGGGCGCGGCCTCAAGCGAGCTGTGCAACTGCCTTTTAGCCCATCGTGGCGGAGGCTAATTATGACGATCGCAAAACGATTGGCAGAATGTGATTGGGATGCGGCAGCCACATCCTTGACGGACTGCGGGTTTGCCCACCTTCCCCACTTGTTGTCCTCTCAGGAATGTCACGATCTGATTGCGCTCTACAGTCAAGCCGAGCTGTTCCGCAGCCGCATTGACATGGCGAAGTACCGATTTGGCCGAGGAGAGTATCAGTACTTCCGGTACCCGCTTCCACCGCTCGTTGCAGACCTGCGGCAAGCACTCTATCCAAAGCTTGTGAATGTTGCCAACGCTTGGGCCGGACTCTTTGGAAGCAGCGACCGGTTCCCGCTCAGTCTGAATAGACTGCTCGCCTTGTGTCATCAACGAGGCCAACCACGGCCCACACCTCTCTTGCTGCATTATCGCCAAGACGATTTCAATTGCCTTCACCAGGACATCTATGGCGAGATTGCCTTTCCGTTTCAGGTGGTCTTCTTTCTTTCGCAACCGGGCCGGGATTACTCGGGTGGCGAATTTCTGCTGGCGGAGCAGGCGCCAAGGGCCCAGACAATGGGCCGTGCGCTGTTGCCGCAGCAAGGCGAGGGCTTGGTCATCACCACACGATACCGGCCGGCGCGTGGCAAACGTGGCGTGTACAAGATCACTGTCCGTCACGGGGTTAGCCCCGTGACGGGAGGGGAGCGATGGACCCTGGGGATCATTTTTCACGATGCCAAATAAGAAGAAAAAGGAGAATCGAAAGAGATGAATGACGAAAGGTGTTGGGAAGCCGTGGTCAACAAGGACAAAGGCCAGGATGGACAATTCGTTTTTGGAGTGATCACGACGGGCGTCTACTGTCGTCCTTCTTGTCCCAGCCGCAGGCCGCTGCGTAAGAATGTGCGCTTCTATAAGTTCCCTGCAGAAGCGGAACTCGACGGCCTGCACCCGTGCCGACGATGCCGTCCCCTGGTTGCCGTGGAAGTTGACCCCATGTCGGCCCGGATTCGTTCACTTTGCAACTACATCTGCCGTAACAGCGACGGTGGCGATCCGCTGACTCTAGGCCAGCTCAGCCGGCACGTCGGCCTGAGCCCGTTCCATCTGCAACGCAGCTTCAAGGCCATCGTGGGTGTGACGCCCAGACAATACGTGGAAGCTTGCCGCCTCAAGGCCTTCAAGGGACAGCTTCGCTCGCGCAAATCGATCACAGAGGCAATTTATGAGGCGGGCTTCGGTTCCAGCAGCCGCGTTTATGGGCGCATTGACACCCGGATGGGTATGACTCCAACCCAATACCGCGCCGGGGGCAAGGACATATCGATCTCCTACGTGTCCGTGGAGAGCCCAGTGGGGTTGATGATGGTGGGCGCTACAAACCGAGGCTTGTGTTTTGTGCAGTTTGGTGAATCCCAGCATGAGCTCCTGGAAATGCTTCGTAAGGAGTATCCGGCGGCGACGCTGGAACGGATGAGGCAGCCGTATGCGGAGCAGTTTCGACTTTGGATGGAGGCCCTCTCCCGTCACCTGCGCGGGGATCAGCCCCGCCTGGATTTACCAATTGATGTGCGTGCCACGGCCTTCCAGTTCAAAGTATGGAAATACCTTCAATCGATCCCCTACGGAGAAGTGCAATCATACACCGAGGTGGCCCGCACGATTGGCCGTCCGGCCGCGGCTCGTGCCGTCGCGCGAGCTTGCGCCTCCAACCGGGTGGCGATTGTCATTCCTTGCCACCGGGTCATTCGGGGCAATGGTGAGTTGGGCGGATACCGGTGGGGGCTCGAACGAAAGCGTGTGCTCATTGATCGGGAAAGGGCTGCCCGTGCAGGAACCTTGAGCTCCTCCTGAACTACCAACCCATAAGGACTCTCTTGGCTGCATTCCGCCGCTTCCTTGGGGCCGGCCCTGTCGTATTTGTCTCATGTACTCGAGGATCGAAGATAGAGGATCGAAGATCGCACAATCGAAGAGTGCTATCAATCCTCGATTCTCTAACTTCAATCCTCGGTTTTTCCCCTCTCTGCGTCACCGCGTCTCTGCGCGAGCGTTCTCTTGGCTGCCGGTATCGCTTTCGTGAGGGCGGAGAAGCCAAATCAGTAATGAAACCGGTAACGCAGCTCGACATAAATCTGCCGCGGATCCGCATAGTGCGTCCCGCCGAACGTCTCACTGTTATCCAGCAGAAAACGCCGGTTGGCCACGTTGAGCGCATGGATGGCGACGGACCAGTTTTCTCCGAAGGTCTTCCCCAAGGAGAGGTCGACTGTTTTGTTACCAGGCAAGTGTGCGGGGCCCTCGCCGTCCAGGAATCCGGAACCATAGCGAACATTCCCGGCCGCATAGCTGTGCCTGGGGAGGAGGACATTGAATCCAACATTGAGTGTGTGGCGCTGATCGTGGTCCAGAAAGAAGTAGTCGCCCCCCGGCGAGAAATCGGTCAGTCCACCGCTGACGGCACCCTGGCCTTCGACTCTTTGACGTGAGTAGGCCAGAGACACCTGGCCGCGACCCAGGAAACGAGGGGAGCGGAGCATCACTTCCAGGCCCCGGACGCGGGTCCGCTCAATGGTCAGTGGAAAAAAGATGTTGGAGTTCCCCAGAGCCTCATGATCAAAGGCGTGCTTTGCTACGGTACGAAAATAATCGATATCAATCATCCATTTCTGGATCGGAAGGGTCAGGCCGAACTGGTGCTCCTCGTTGCGCTCGCCATGCAGCGGAAGAAAGTCGAAACCCTGGCTCAACGCCAGCTCCAGCAAGGGGCCGGACACGGTTGAAAGCGGCGGGGGCTGATAGTAGCGACCATAGAAACCGCGCAGAACCCAATTCAGGTAAGGGACGCGAATCGAAGCACCGGCACGAGGGCTGGCGGCAGTCTCGCCAAACGCGCCATGAAAGCGGGTCAGACGGATTCCTCCTGTCAGCGTCAGCCAGGAAGTCGGTTTGATCTGGTCTTCCAAGAAGCCAGCCTGGAAATCGCCTGTCAGCCTTCCCCTCTGTTGCAGGCTCAGCCCGCTGCCGTCAGTGGCACGCACACCGAAAAGCGCTGTATCGTGCTGATAGAATCCATAGAAGCCCACCTTGGCGTTGTTGTTGCGGGTCAGGGCGCTCAAGACGACCTGTCCGCCGGCGTACCCCGAATCGCGCTGGTTCCGAGGAACAATCGGTCCGCCTTCAACCTCACTCCCAAGGTAGCCTCCGAGATAATCCGCACGATTAAAGTGATAGAAAGGAGAAGCTGTCAGTTGCCAACTGGAGTTGAGCGAGCGCGCCCAGGAGAAATTGAGGAAAACGTCCCGTTCCCGATCGACATCTCGAATTCCGGCAACCTGTGCCTCCGAGTCATTGGGGACCTGATAGTGGTCTCCACGGGCGCCCGTCACGATCCGTAGTTGATCGGC
>QHZQ01000235.1 GCA_003224725.1 Acidobacteriota bacterium
AAAAGTATGTGGAAAACACCTTTTCGACTTATCAAAGACTTGAGAAACAAAGAGGAAACAGCAGATTGCACATTCTAATAGGCACTTTTGTATTTCACTAAGAATAAGTAGCTTATGCTTCATTTTCCCATTTTTCTGTTCTTCTGCAGGACTAACGACGCGCAATCCTTGACTGGCTGGGACTTTTCCACAGATGTATTTTTGAAATGCTTTCTAGAAAAGGCACTTGGGACCGGGCGAGCTGAAGTTCAGCGACATGACAGGGTTCTAGAAACAGCGAAGAGGACCCACACTCGTTTTACCAGTCGGTTGCAAACTTGCCAAGTCCATGAGTTCTTGGGATCCGATCGGATTTCGGTCCCGCGTAGGATTGAAGGATGAAGCGGAGGTGTGATGAGACTTGTCGCTCTCACCCGACCCTTTGGGGCGACTACCGCACCCCTTTTGATCTGATTCGAAAATCCTTTGACACTCTCCGAGATTATACTATTATCAGATGATTTGAATGATAGGTTATCGATCAGAGGTAGTGGGTTAGTTGTGGGGTGCGAAGCAGCACCCCGAGTCCCGAGCAGGAAGTAGAAAGAACGCCGGCGATTTAGTATCCAACCAATCCGTTCACTTGGGCAATCCCAGTCGTGTTCAGGCATCAGCTTTCGAGGCGGAGCTTGGCTGTGGTCTGCGACTTCTCCCGAGGCTAACGCAGCACGATCAGAGCGACATTCCGGT
This sequence comes from Acidobacteriota bacterium, assembly GCA_003224725.1. Lineage (GTDB taxonomy): Bacteria > Acidobacteriota > Terriglobia > Versatilivoradales > Versatilivoraceae > QHZQ01. Next base: position 730 of record QHZQ01000235.1, read on the forward strand.
TGCAGTTTTCTTGCAAGATGGTCGAGCGCTTACGAGTCTTGTATCTTCCCCCTCCGTCGCAGTGGAGAGAGCCCTGGCAAACCGACGTCATCGACGCCGTCAGTAGCCGGCACGATCTATCTCTCTATGATCAAACCGCTCTGCTGCCGGCACAATTTGAGGGAGTCGACGTCGTTCTCGATCATGGTGGCTCGATGGGAACACGCGCCATGGCAAACGTCGCGGGGTCTGTCAAGCTCTGGCAGATTCTCGGCACCGGGATTGATCATTTCGATTTGGAGTACTGGCGGAAAAAAGGTATTCCCGTGGCGAATTGCCCGGGTGAATTCTCAGGAGCGCCCTTAGCGGAGTGCGCGCTGATGTTCATGCTGATGCTCTCACGTCATTGGCATCAGACCCAGCAAAATCTCCGTCATGGGCGGTTGTACGTTCCGGTTGGCAGTGAGTTAGAAAATCGCCGTTTGGGCCTCATCGGGTTCGGTGCGAGCGCGCGGGAACTCGCCTCCAGAGCCAGGGCGTTTGGCATGAGAATCTCTGCAGTCGATATCCGAGACATTTCTCCAGAGGAGCAGCGGGAGTTTGGCATCGAGCTCGCCGGTAAGCCTGCGGACCTCGACCAGATCCTGGCTAAGAGTGACTTCGTGTCGTTGCACTTGCACCTCAATGAGCACACTCGACACATCCTGGATGACCGCCGGTTGAGATTGATGAAGCCGACGGCTTGTCTGGTCAATGTTGCCAGAGGAGCTTTGGTGGATGAAAAAGCGCTCTTGGATGCGCTTAGGGAAGGCCGTTTGGCCGGCGCGGGTCTGGACGTATTTGGCCAGGAGCCACTGGAGCCGGATCATCCCCTCTTGAAATTGCCAAACGTCGTTGCCACGCCTCACGTCTCTGGCGCCACGGAAGGAACGTCACGGCGTCGCGCTGCCTGTGCAGCAAGAAATGTGGACCGAGTTGCGTCCGGTCTTGACCCACTCCATCGGGTCGATTTACCGGTGAATATCGGTGTAACAACGTGAGGGCTCAGATCCTCCTGACACGTTTTATGCGGAATCGAATCTCAAACAGATTGTTTCGCATCTTGGGTTTACTCAGTGGTCTATTGGCCGCGGAACCGCTGGAGGAGTGAAGGGGTGGGTGGTTACGGACGGGAAGGACCCACCCTGGCCACGGCGAAGGATGAAAATGATTCCCCTCCTCTGGAGGGGTGTAGGGGTGGGTGGTTCCAGGTGGGAAGGACCCACCCCTGAAGGCTGAAGCCTTCTTTCCCCTCCCAAGAGGGGATTTTCACAGGAGAAAACGTGATCATCGAGCTCGAAAAAGCAAGAAAGTTAAAAGCCAGGTTAAAAGCAGGGGAAGTCTGCCTGGGAGCTCAGATCGCTTTCTCTGATCCAGCAGTGGCAGAAATCTTGGGAAGAGCGGGATTTGATTGGTTGGTGGTGGATACCGAACATTCGGCCAATACCACGGTGACGGTGCGGGCGATGCTTCAGGCCGCCGCATCCACAAATGCGGTTTTGTTGGCCCGTCCGTTGCGCCTCGATCCTGACGAAATCCGGCGATTTCTGGATCTGGGCTCGCCAGGCGTCCTTTGTCCATTCATCAATACCGGCCAGGAAGCACAGAAATTGGTTGAAGCCTGCCGCTATCCTCCGGCAGGAATTCGGGGGTACGGACCTCGCCGTGCCAGCGTCTACGGATTCGATGCGGACGAGTATTTCCGTGACGCGAACGATGCCTTGCTTTGCATTCCTATCATCGAGACCCAACGGAGCGTCGAAAACATTGAGGAGATCGTGGGTGTAGAAGGCATTGATGGTGTGTGCATCGGTCCAATGGATCTTTCCATATCTCTGGGGGCTTTTAAGCAATTTGAACATCCTGGATATCTGGAAGCGTACGAAAAGGTCCGTCACGCCTGTCACAAGCACAGAAAAGCCATGGGGACCGCCTGTTACAGCCTGGATCATGCCCGGCGCTGTTCTGCTCGCGGGGACCAACTCTTGCTCATCGGCGGAGACGACCATTATTTATCAGCAGAGGCCCGTCGTTGGGTCACGGCCCTAAGAAGCTGAGTGTTGCATTTGATAAATGAATACGGCCAACCATTGCCTTAACCCTGCGCCCCCTGAAGGTGCGAAAAAATTCGTGAGTCCTTGCAGAAGCTCGTTGGTCGTCCCCCCTTTTCCAAGGGGGGACTTGGAGTTTGGACATTTTTGGTAGCCACGATTAAACGCGTAGGTTGCGTTTAATCGTGGGCAGGCAGTTCGGGGATCTCCCGCACAAACCCACGATTGCCGCCAAATACGCGGCAATCGTGGCTACCAGTCGAAGGCTCTCATTTCCTGCTTGTAATGAAACAGACGCTTCGTTGACATTTCCGTCCTTTGTGGAACGAAACGTTTGTTTCTATGGGCAAAGCCCGTTGATTCGTTTGAATTCGCGAGAAAAACGTCCAAACTCCAGGTCCCCCCTTTTCCAAGGGGGGACTTGAGGGGGTTAGCCACTGTTGAATCAAGACTTGGTGCGCATTTCCAGCGACCCCCCTGAAGTCCCCCCTCGTTCGAGGGGGGACATGTTCCAGGCGCGCCCTCAATTTTTTCACAACTTCCCTCCCAAGAGGGGATTTAGCTTGTCCCTTCCTACGAACGGATGCAGGGGTGGGGCGCGAAATTCGATCGCGTTTGTCAAACCGGCTGCTAAAGAAACCCTTCGTGACCCAAAGAACGCCTGTGCTGCCTCCTACCGATCGGGAATCCGTGCCAAAGCCAGCAGTTTCGACCGATTCGTTGAGTGACCCCGTAGCGAACCGGGCCCGCCGCAGGATTTTTCGCCGGCTTATCCCGTTTGTCTTCATCCTCTATATTATTGCGTATCTGGACCGGGCCAATGTGGCCTTTGCCAAAATGCCGATGTCTGCCGACCTCGGTTTTTCGGAGGCCGTCTTTGGACTGGGCGCGGGGATTTTCTATGCAGGCTACATCCTTTTGGAGATTCCCGGGGCGCTCATTGTAGAACGGTGGAGTGCAAAGATCTGGATGTCACGGATCATGATTACCTGGGGGTTGTGTACTGTCTGGGTTGGGTTGATTCATACAGCCAACCAGTTCTACCTCACCCGTTGTCTGCTCGGCATCGCCGAAGGCGGCTTCTTTCCCGGGATCGTGGTTTACCTCTCCCACTGGTTTACCAAGCACGACCGGGCCCGCGCGATGGCGGGTTTCACCATGGCCGCGCCTGCCGCGCTGGTTGTGGGGGCTCCGATCTCCGCGCTCATTTTGCAGCTAAATGCGCTCGGTCTGGCGGGCTGGCGTTGGATGTTCATTTTAGAAGGACTGCCGGCCGTCGCGCTCGGGGTTGCCATTCTCTTTTTTTTGACGGACAATCCGCAGCAAGCTCAGTGGTTGGAGGCTGATGAACGGGAATGGATTTCTTTCAGGCTGGATGAAGAAAAGCAGGAGTTGCGCCGTGGCGGACACTTGACAATTTGGCTGGGGCTTCGCCAGCGCAACGTTCTGTTTCTGGCTCTGGCCTGTGCTTTTGCCAATCTCTCGATGTTTGCCTATCTGCTCTGGCTGCCGAGCACCATTCGCAATGCCTCGGGTCTTTCCGGGGCGCTCTCAACGATCTGCTCAGCTCTGCCCTTTGCCTTGGCGATGATTACCATCCCTATTGTCGGGCGCTCTTCCGACAGAACGGGAAGGCGAAAGCTTCACACGATCATTCCTCTGGTCCTGGCAGCGTGTTTTTTCCTCCTCAGCACGATTCCCGGACTGCCATTTCCAGTAGTGCTACTGCTTCTTTGCTGTACGGGGGCAGCCACCTTTTCATGGGGCGTTTCCTTTTGGGTGATTCCCACTTTGATTCTGGGCGAGTCTACGGCCGCTGCCTCGGTCGGCTTCATCAACATGGTAAACAGTGTCGGATCTTTTCTTGGTCCGACGGTCGTGGGTTATCTCCTGTCCAAGAACTTTACTCATCGGGAAGTGGTGACGTTTCTGTCCTCTTGTTTCCTCATTTCCGCCACACTCGTCGCTGCCGTGCGAGCCCGCCGAAATTCAGTTTTGTGATTCTCGGGATTGGAACGGTGAAAAGCAAACGAGCCGCAGAGCTCGGGGTCCGCCCAAACCTTCTGGCCTTTGGGTTCGGTCTAATCCTTTGAAGATGGCCTGCCGACGGTAAGGCTGTAACCGGAAAAGGCAACAACTGTTGAAAAGCTCTGGCTTCGAGGGGAACAGCGCATCGGTTCGAGATTTGCCGAAGGTTCGCACACTGTCCCGCAGGTCAAAGGACAGTTCACCTGCTCAACGATAGGTCGTTCAGATGCGCCTTGACAGGGTTGGAACTCCCCTTTATCGTAATCGCAAACGTTAAGTGAAAGGACGAAGGTGTTAGGACAGGGACCCTCGAATTGGACGGTGAATGCTGATTTGCTGGCAGATTTATTCTGGTCCATCCTTCCAAAGGCAATCAGTCCGCAACCTTCGGCACGTCAATCTCTCCACCGGATAAACAGTTCCGGCTTGTGACCATGCTTCTGAAGTTTCAACACGACCTGCAACAACTCTACCAGCGCTGGTCTGGTCAATCGGCTGAGAGAATCCTGCCCGTGTCCGCGCATGGTTCCACCCGCCAGTATTATCGGATTGTTGGAAGTGGAGGGGGCGTGATCGCCGTGTTCAATCCGGACCGAAGAGAAAACATAGCCTTCCTGACTTTATCCGCGCACTTTAAGCGACACGGCCTGCCCGTGCCGGAGATTTATATTTCCGATCTGGATCGTCACATCTACCTGGAGCAGGACCTGGGCGATGAGACCCTCTTCTCAGTAGTCACGGCCATGCGGGAGACCAAAGATCTTTCCAGCCGTTTGCTTAATCTGTACAAGAG
>QHZQ01000242.1 GCA_003224725.1 Acidobacteriota bacterium
CCTGTAGTAGCAACGGTGAACGGAATTCAAAGCAACAGCGTTACTTTCAAAATCGGAGGGAAGTTGGCAGCGCCGGGAAGGCTTCGAGTCAAGAAGTAGTTACGTCCTTAAGGACTAAAATTAGATTTGCTTTTTCTAGAGGCAACTGCTGTCATAATTCCAGCAGTTGCCTTTTTTTATTGAAATGGTTCAGAATCGAAACTGAGCTGCACCATGACCGCTGATATCTCTAGATCCGGTCTAGAAGACTCCATCAAAGCTGGAACACGCTTGATTTCTCAGTTACAAAAATGTGACAGAGAAAAGGAAGTCAAATTGATCGTTTCATTCTTCAGAGATTAGAATGAAACAAAAATCGCACTAGCTTATTTAAACCAAAAAGGTTAACTGTGAGAGTAAATTAAACCTAAAGAAATTCCCGGGCTCGCTCTCAGTTGGTCTGGCGGTTGCTTTTTCTCGTGTGGGACTGAAATTTGTAGACAAAGGGTACCACACATGCCAAAAAGAAATTGCTCATTCCGTAACTTCATAAGCGGAGCGGCCTTTTTGCTAGCGCTACCGGGACTGGTTTTAGGTGAAACCGGCAAAGTCACCCTGGCTTGGGATCCGATCCCGAATCCAAATTTGGCAGGATATACTGTGGTTTGGGGGGAGGCTTCCAGGAATTATACAAACTCTCAAAATTTTGGGATAGTGAGAGAAGCCACGATTGAACCTGAAGCGGGCAAGACTTACTACTTTGCGGTCCGTGGCTTTGATAACCAGGGAGTGCCCGGAGAACTCTCACAAGAGGTCAGCGCCTTTATTAGAGGGAGTGGCAACTTTCCGCTCGCCATCTACAACATTTCTATTACGAATGTTACCTCTTCGTCAGCCAACAAATCAGGGAACTTATGGTCAAGTTCAATACGGTAAGGATACTTCTTTAGGCAGTTCTACGGGTCTGACCAATGTGCTTTCAAACACCCAGACAGTCACCCTAAACAATCTATCCATTGCAACCACTTATTACTTTCGCTCGCTCGCCAAGGATTCCTCGGGCAACCAGGCGCTCTCGGAGATCTTGAGTTTCCGCACAACAGATGTAGTAAGCGATCCTAATCCAGATCCCACTGCTCCTGTAAAATTCACTCAGATTACGCTCTCAAACGTCAGTAGCACCTCCGTGACTGTTAATTGGATTACCGATAAAGCTGCAACCGGTTTGCTTGAATATGGAATGGGAACCACCGTTCAAAATAACAGCGCTGATGCCACCTTGGCGACCACTCATGCGATCCCACTGCACAATCTGGTGCCCTCCAGCGTTTACCAATATCGGATAACGGCTGAAGATGCAGATGTCAAGGTAGCTCTTTCAGGTACTTTGATGTTTAAGACTTCCGATGGAATCAATCAGCCAGCTCAGCCTTCACCTGATGCCATTTTCATCCCTTCCATTGTGGAGAATAGTAGGTTTAGGACCAACCTTGGAGTCAACAATCTCGCCACTACGGTAGCCAACGTTAGTATCACTCTGGTGGACAAACAGGGGATGGTGCTGGCTAGCAAGACAGTTCAGGTCGACCCGAAGGGATTAAAGCAAATCAACAGTGCGGCGCGCTTTCTTTGGGAGGATCACCTGAATAACGACGTTGAGGCAAACCTCTATCTCGAAAGTGATCAGCCGATCTGCGCTTGGGCCTCTCAAATTGATAATTCAACCAATGATCCCAGCCTTCTGCTGAGTAAACAAGGTGGGACCACAAGAATCTTGATTCCCTCGGCCGCAAATATCTCAAGCTTTAGCTCGTCGCTCGTCGTGATGAATGTGGGGATTACCACGGCCCAGGTTTCGCTCAAGGCTTACGGCGTCAACGGTGCTGTACTTGGTCAAACGATGACTCCGCTTTTCATTTCTCCCAACGGAGTGCTTTCCTTTGGAAATGTCCTGCAAACTCTGGGGGTGACGAACAACTATGGCCCTATTGAAATTAATTCCATCAACAGTGTTCCCCTGGTCGCCACTTCTCGTGTTTCCAGCACCGCTAAGGCTGGCGGTTTCTTTGAGGGCCTCAGCTACTCGAAGGCCTCCACGACACAGGTCATCCCCAACATAGTGGATAATTCCCAATTGAGAACCAACATTGGCATTAACAATCTAACCGATAATATTGCTAATGTGACCGTCAGGTTAATAGGCAAAGATGGGGGTGAGCTGGGAGTCACAAGCACCACCGTTGCAGGCAGAGGGCTCAATCAGATGAACAACGTGGTGCGAGAACTGTTGAACCAGCCAGGGGTCACCAATTTCGAGGGCTATATTCGATTAGAATCCAGTCAGCCCATCTTCGGCTGGGCCTCAATCATTGACAATGCCACCGATGATCCGGGGTTTGCAGAGGGCAAAGGGGCAGGCTCGACTGCGCTTCTGGTGGAATCGGTAGCCAACATGGGTAGCTTTAAATCGAGTCTGGTCATTGTGAATATGGGCGCCAGTTCCGCCCTTGTAGATATTGTCTCGCATGATGTGACGGGACAAATCAACGGGGAACTGAGAAGCATTGTCATTCCGGCGCGAGGCTATTTTAGCAGTGACAATATACTGGAGCGGCTGGGCGTTTCGAATAATTTTGGTCCAATTGAAATCACCTCGACCAATGGACAACCCATTATTGCAACCTCCCGTGTCTACAGTACTTTAAGGACTAGCGGATTCCTCCAAGGGGAAGCGGTCGAGTAATTTCGTATCAACCTGGTTGTTTGACTGTTGTATCTCTGATGTCGTCCCAACATCATCGCGGAAAGCAGCTTTCAAAGTGCTTTCCGCTTTTTTTTCAGCCAGGGACGATCCCAGAGCCGAGTCCATCAACTAATGCGCCGAACATCAGCCCCTAGTGCTTTTAGTTTTGTCTCAATCCGTTCGTAGCCGCGGTCCAGGTGGTAAACGCGGTCAATCAGAGTCTCCCCTTCGGCAACTAGCCCTGCAATAACCAGAGAGGCACTGGCGCGCAAGTCAGAAGCAATCACCTTAGCGCCAGTCAGTTTGGTTTTACCAGTAACGATGGCCCGATTTCCTTCGATCTTGATATTGGCCCCCATGCGAACCATCTCGCTGGCATGCATAAAGCGATTTTCGAAAATGTTTTCAGTGATCATTGATGTTCCGTTCCCCTGTGTCATCAGCGCCATGTATTGAGCTTGCATGTCCGTGGCGAACCCAGGATATTCCAAAGTGTCCACATCGACAGGCTGAATCTCTCGCGGAGCAGTCACCGTCAAATGTTCAAGCGACCTTTTCTTCACCCCCACACCCGTCTCTTCTAACTTTTCGATCACGGCAGTGAGGTGATCGGAGCGACAGGACTTGATTTCAATTTCTCCGCCACTGATGGCTCCAGCTACCAGAAAACTTCCTGTTTCGATGCGATCCGGAATAATCGTGTGCGCTGCGCCCCGCAACCTCGGCACGCCTTGAATATGAATGCGATTGCTCCCATCTCCTTCGATCTTGGCTCCCATGCTTCTAAGGAGATTGGCCAGATCGACCACTTCAGGTTCGCAGGCTGTGTTATAGAGAATGGTCTCACCCTCCGCTAAGACTGCCGCCATCATTAAGTTTTCCGTCCCAGTAACCGTGATACGATCGAAGACAATTTTACTGCCTCGCAATCGTCGGGCGCGAGCTGAGACGTAGCCGTGCTCAATTTTGATTGCGGCTCCGAGTTTCTCGAACCCTTTGATGTGAAGGTCGATGGGGCGTGCTCCAATCGCGCAGCCGCCTGGCAACGAAACCTGCGCCTTGCCAAACCGGGCGAGTAATGGGCCCAGGACTAAAACTGAGGCCCGCATGGTTTTCACCAACTCGTAGGGCGCTTCGTAGGAGGTCACGTTCTGCGCAGTGATTGCACAGCAATGATTCTTTGCCAAACCCTCGAGATCTGTTTCGCAACCCAGTTTAGAAAGTAGCTTGCCTGTCGTTTGGATATCACGGACACAAGGAATGTTGTTAAGAACAACTTTTTCGTTGGTCAGCAGAGCCGCTGCCATTGCCGGCAACGCCGCATTCTTGGCTCCGCTTATCTCAACGGTTCCGAAAAGGGGCTTCCCGCCGCTAATTAGTAATTTATCCACAAAGTCTCTCTTTTCTTTTGCTGCCAGATTTATTATGGGGCCCTATAACCACGCGCATTTATTATACCCATATAAACACCTTCACTAATCAACGAATAGGAATCAGCTCGACAATTCACCCGAAAATAAAAAGCCAACGCAAACTCGCTTAACAGGGGTGGAGCTCGTGTCTATCATCTTTTGGAAAATAGTTTCAATACGTTAAAATCCGTCATGCCGGGCGCGTTCTCGCTAACTCGGTGCCTGATTTTGTGAAAGAAAGGTCTGACCTTGAAACTTGGCGGCTCCTTGCCCGTCATTCCCACTCCGTTTTACAACGGCAAAATTGACTTCGACAGCCTGTTGAAGCTTTTCGAGCACCTGTTTCCAGAACTCGACGGTTGCACTCTCTGCGGGAGCACCGGTGAGGCCGTCTCCCTCTCTTTGGACGAGCGCCTGGAACTGATGAAGTTTGTTGCTCGGAACACACCACCGGGCAAAACCATCGTCGTGGGGCTGACCCACACCCATTTGGAAGAAATGGGTCGATTGGCCCGGTGTGCCGAGGAGCAGGGACTCCGCGGCGGCCTGGTTCCTTGCCCCTATTATTTCCCCAATTCATTCCCGATGGTTTTGAAATTTTTCCAGGCGCTCGACGGTGCTTCCAACCTCCCATTGGTGCTTTACGACAACCCTCTTTACACCAAGACTTATCTCCGTGCCCACGAGATTGGAGTGCTCCTGGATGAATGCAACCATCTGAAGGCTGTCAAGATGACGGACCATGACCTGGACAAAATCACGGCTTTGAAGAAGGGCCGGGATGTGGTCGTGTTCGCAGGCGATGATGTGGTAGCCTTTCGCACTCTCTTGCTGGGTGTAGACGGCAGCATGATTATTGCTCCGGCGGTGTTTCCTGCTTCCTATCAAGAAGTTGTTCGTCTGCTCCAGGCAGGAGATTGCGCCCAGGCCTTGCGAGCTTTTTCCCAAGGCATTCTTCCCCTTATTCATCTGTTTGGACCCGGAGACGAAGTCTCCACTACCAAGGCGTTGTTTCACCATCTGGGGATTTTTCGCTCTGCTGAATTGCGACTGCCTCTTTTGCCATGCCGGCCGGAACGCCTGCGAGAAGTGGTTTTGGCTTACGAACTGTGCCAGTCCTATTCGGAGTAGCTCCGACTTCAATCCTTGTTGGGGAGAAAAACATGCTTGCGCTTCCTCGTCTTCGCGACTGGGGCCTCTTGTTGATTTGTAACCTGACCTGGGCCAGCCAATTTGTAATGGTTAAGCTTGTCCAGCAACAAATGGGACCCGTCTTCGCTACTTTTTTTCCCATGGCCCTGGCTACGTTGTTGTTGATCCCGATCGTAGGCCGGGAGAAGCGGCTGAGCAGTTCCGCCGGTAGATCGGTCCGCTTGCCCCCACGAGACATTTCGGAGTTTATTCTTATAGGTGTTTTGGGACAGGTGGTGGCGCAACTATTCGTTACCTGGGGGGTCCGTCTCTCGCTCGCCTCCAACGCCGCTCTCTTGATGCTGGCACTGCCGGTATCAACTGCCGTGATGGCATTCTTCTTTCTCGGCGAGCGCATGACCCCGGTGCGATGGCTAAGCTTTGCCTTGGCTCTTGCCGGTGTTCTTGAATGCTCGGGGATCGAGTGGAAGGAATTAAACTTGACGAGCAGCAAATTCCTGCTGGGAAACCTTATGATATTTTTCAGCGTCAACGGAAGCGCTTTTTACAACGCTTACAGCAAGAAACTGCTGAGTCGCTATTCACCGCTTCAGGTTTTGCTTTACAGCTATTACGCTGTTTTCGGTTTTCTGCTGCCCATTACGCTTTACACTGAACCCCAGGGATTCCGTGACCTACCGCATTTCAACGCCGTGGTCTGGGCAGGTCTCATCTTGTTGGCGCTCTTCCAATATTTCCTCTCCATGGTGATTTTCCTGAATGTCCTCACACGTCTGGACGCCACCCAGGCCGCCCTCTCAAACTACCTCATTCCTTTTTTTGGGGTGGTCATAGCAGCCATTGTGCTGCAGGAACGCTTGACGAAATTTATGGTGGCCGGAGGAGTCCTGGTGCTCGCTAGTACATTGCTGGTAACCGTTTACGAAGAGAGACAGCGAGCCCGGGCCGATTCGAACGTGGTTCCTACCCGCAGCTAGCATTTTTGTTAAGCTTAGAGGATAATCGCTGGAAGTAACTCAGTGCCCTGGGTAAGACTCGATAAATCTGCTCTGCTAATTCTTCTTTATAGATGTGAACCGCTTGATTTCTTAAATCAGTCATGCCCTGGCGATAGGCTTCGCGAAAGCACCCTTTTGGGGAAGCACAGGGGACCCCTTTGATTTCTTCTAAATAGGCTTTAACGGCTTTCCATGACAGGTCAAAGGTTATCTCAAACCGCTTGATGGCGGAGTCTCTCATGAATTCATTCTTTTCCAGGCGTAATACCTCGTCTAACCGCAAAATCGCTCTCTCGAACTGTTGTGACAAAGCCTCAATTTTTGTCATGGCTGTTTAATATCTTCAACCTTTTGCAGAGCCACTTCTCGAAACGATGGCGATACCCGTTGAAAATCAACCAGGTCGATTTTGTATAATGTTGGGAGCTCCTCTACCGCCTCCTGAATGTCAAGCCATATCCTGGAGGGAACTGGTTCATGACCATAGACTCCGACGTCAATGTCGGAGCGTTCGTCCCCTTGATTTGTCACTCTTGACCCGAAGAAGAAGACCCTGCAGTCAGTTAATTCGGGATAAGCCCCGATTATTTCCAGAAGCTTTCGCCTGAGATATTCTATGGATCCGTGTTCTAAGCGCACGGAAAGATCCTATAGCGATCTGATTACGGCTGTCAAAGCCGAATTGATGGCTCATTCCAAGTTTCCAGTGGCGACAGGCCTCTCCATGGGCTGGACAAAAATAATCCGCGCTTATCTCACCACTCAGCCACTGAACCGTCTTCATGGAAAATCATTTGTTCAAGGATCTCTTGCTGGAAGGGATGCTTGCGAGCTTCAGCTTCATTGATATCCACTCCCAGTCCAGGCTCTTCCAGAGGCAGCCAGTAACCGTTTTCCGACTTTAATTTAGTCTGTACCACATCAAATCGCCACGGCACGTCGCCGAGCACGTCCTCCTGAATGAGGAAATTGGGTGTAGCAAGGTCATAGTGCAGGGCCACGACGTTAGCCACGGGACCGTTGGGGTTGTGCGGAGCGATCCCCATCAGGTAGGTCTCTCCCAGGCTGGCAATCCTTCGAGCCTCCAACAAACCACCACAATGATTGAGATCAGGTTGGAGTACGTGGCAGGCCTGTAACTCGCACACACGCCGGAATTCCCAACGTGTGGCCAGCCTTTCTCCCGTGGCAATCGGGACGCGCACACTCTTCCGCACTTCTGCCAGGGCGTCGGGCTGTTCCGGCGGAACCGGCTCCTCACAGAAGAATGGGTGAAACTCTTCGATGGCGCGAATATATTGAATGGCCTGACCTGTGGTCGTCCGCCCATGAAAATCCACCATCAGGTCAATTTCATCGCCCACTGCCTCGCGGAGTTTGCCCATCAGATTGGCAAAGTGTTTTACCGCTGGAAGACCCATGAGCGGTTGGGAGAAGGGAACAACAACCACTTTCAGAGCCTGGTATCCCTTTTCAATCACGGCCTGAGCCCGTTCGAGCAAAGGGCCCACTTCGAAAGTTTCGTAAAGTGCTTTCATCTCGCCGCCGCCCAGGTGCGTGTACATCCGAACCTTGTCGCGCACTCGTCCGCCCAGCAACTTATATACGGGAACTCCCAATGATTTTCCCAGAATGTCCCAGCAGGCCTGCTCGATGGCAGACATGGCGGTCGTCCCTATGGGACCCAACCGGAAGAAAGAGTGGCGATACATGATCTGCCACAAAAATTCGATCCGGGTTGGGTCCCGGCCGACCACCATCGGTTTGAAATCTTCAACGCATCCGACTACGGCTCGGGTCTTCCACTCCAGTGTTCCTTCACCCCAGCCATGCAGACCAGGCTGGTCCGTTTCCACTTTAACGAAAACCCAATTCCGCATTTGGGCGTTCACCACCAGCGTTTTGATATCCGTGATTTTCATTGAATTTTTCCCTTTGACAGCCTCGTATTTCAATTTCCATTCGTGCTCATACTCTTACTCTCGCTCGTGCTCGTTTTGGACGAACACCAAGAAGCGCATGAGCAGGAGCAAGACGATGTTTTTACGCACAATTGGCCTTGGATGGAAGCTATTCGGCGTATTGTGAAACCGAAGTACTTGGTCTCCTTTGCACGCTTTGTCGGGAATTTCTCAATGTAGCTCACGGGCATATTGCGGCGGTATTAAAGCACTGAGATTCGCATCCAGCCGCAAGCCTTCGTTGAGTTCGGCCCGAGCCTCTGCCGACAGACTCCCGGCTTTCGAAGCCAGTAGAACCCCCAGTTCGATATGTGCAGCAGCCATTTCGGGAGCAAGCGTCACTGCACGGCGAAGCTCGGCTTCGGCTTCGACTACCTCGCGCTTTATTGCCAGCGCCCTGCCGAGATTCAAGCGCGCGAGCGCGAATCCAGGACGGTAGCCCAGCGCGGCACGAAATTGCTTAATGGCATGGCCGATGTCCCGGTCGTGGACCAGAACGTTGCCCCAGTTATTGTAAGCCTCGGCAAAATTCGGACGGCAGCGAACGGCTGCCTGAAACTCTGCCAGGGCTCCGGCAGGATTCTTCATTTGCCACAGCACGCCGCCCAGGTTGTTGTGAGCCTCCGAGTAATCAGGATCTGCGCCGATGGCACTGCGGAAGACAACTGCAGCCTCCTGTAGATTGCCAGCATACCACAGCTCCAGTCCGCGATTGTTTGCGCCTTGGGCGCGGTGCAACGCCAATTCCTGCCGTGAAAGTTCTCGTGCCTTGCGGAACTCCTCGGCAGCACGCGCTTTCTCTCCCAAATGGCCCAGCGACGTGGCCAGGGCATTGGTCGCCTCGAGCGATTTTGGATCCACAGCCAGGACCCGCTCCAGAAAGACCACAGCGTCGGACCACTTGCGCTGCCGAAGGAGTGTCTCGCCAAGGCTCTTCTGGACGGCCACCCGCTGGGGCTGTATGGTGAGTGCGCGACGGAATTCAAATTCTGCCTTGACCAGATCTCCCTGCTGCAAGCGAACCAAACCCAGCCCATAGTACGCGCCGGGGTTTCCTGGCTCGAGGCGTGACACGGTGGTCAATTCGTGGGCTGCCTGCTCAAAATCTCCAAGGCGCAGCAACATCTCTCCCAGTTCGAGGTGTGCGGACGCGCAGTCAGGAGCCACCGCCAAGGCGCGACGGAAGTACTCTGCGGCCTGCAACCATTTCCCGTGATCGGACTCGAGCAGGCCCTTCTGATACCATGCTTCCACCAGCCTGGCATCGAGATCGAGCGCGCGCTCAAAGGTTTTCGCGGCCGCATCATCTTCCCCAAGGCCGAACCCGGATGCACGTGGACCGCCTGCCGGCTGGCTGCGAGGTCGGAGAGTAGCTGCTCTTCCCGTTCTCGCCCACCCCCTCGGGTGTTATCCGCACCAGCGCCAGATAGGCGGACGTCAGACGGTGGGAACGCCGTACTCTGTCCGCTGACACTTGGCGCAGGCAGCCAGCACAAGGCCAAAGTCACAAGATAGACAGCACTCCATGTCAGCACCTTCGTCGATCGAAACTTGTGACCCGGTCGCAATCCCTGAAGCATCAGTCCTCGCTTTGCCGGATGACGTGCTCTCTGTTAATTTGGAGTCCCGTTCGTTGTTCCACACTCCCATCGGGCCAGCGGATTTGTACCTGCTCGATTACCGGGGCATCACCCACGCCAAAGTGCACGCGCACGTCACTCGACGAAACATAACTATCAGCGCTGCGCACTTCATCCGTCTGCGTCAAGCCAGCGGCGCTGATGGTAATCCTGGATCCGATGGCATCACGGTTGCTCCTCGTCCCCACCAGCTTAAAGCGCACCCACCGGCCCGCAGACGGCCTGCCCGGCAGGTACAGGAAGGGTTCCTGGTCCACGTTATTGACCACGATTCCCATCCGGCCGCTGCCCGTCAGGTCCCCGAACGCTGAGCCGCGGCTGCTGCGAGGCTCAAGGAAGCCGCTTTCCTGGCTGGAGAGTAGAGCGAAGCGGCCGTTGCGGAGATTGCGAAAGAGCTGGTTGGCTTTTTCTAGTCTGATTCACCTGCGGGTAGATATGACCGTTGGCAACGAAAAGTTCTTTCCAGCCGTCATTATCAAAATCGACAAAACCCGTTCCCCATCCCAATTGAGTGTAGCTGGCGGCGCCCAGACCCGCCTCGTAGGTGACATCCTCGAACTGGCCTCGGTTGTTGTGATAGAGTGTGTTGTAGTCCTCGGAGAAGTTGGTGACGAGCAGGTCCATCCACCCGTCGTTATCATAGTCGCCTACCGCGATCCCCATCGACGA
>QHZQ01000243.1 GCA_003224725.1 Acidobacteriota bacterium
GATTAGCTTGCCTCCCGACCGAAGTGCTCGCTGCTAACGACTACATTGCCGTCTTGGAGAGCGAGGAGGACGTCCGATCTGTCGTGCCGGACCACATGAGGCTTCGGCAGCTTGATTTGCGTGGTGTGGTGGTTACTGCCCCGGGGAATGAGGTCGATTTCGTGAGTCGCTTTTTTGCCCCAAAGTATGGCATCCCCGAAGACCCGGTCACCGGCTCGGCGCATTGCGAGTTGGCTCCCTACTGGTCGGCCAGATTAGGCAAGCGCACCCTGAGCGCCTGCCAGTTGTCAAAGCGAGGCGGCGAGGTGCATTGCGAGTTGAAGGGCGATCGAGTCGTACTGTCTGGTCGGGCGGTTACGTTCATGGAGGCAGAGATTACGATTGGAACCTAACCTCCATTCAGCTGGATGTTCGTAAGGGCAGGAGGGCTCTTTGGAGTGCGCTGGCTTGACAGCGCCCTGAAACGAGGACCAAAAAGTTTGCTATGTTTTTGAAACGTACGTTTCGTAATGATTTATCTTTGAAATGCACCTGAAACGCTCGTTGGCAGTCTTTGCTGGCGTCGGCGGTCGGGGCCTGCGTCAAAGCCGCAGGCCAACAAAGCGCCGTCAAGCCGGCGCACACCAAAGGGGTGGCCACATCTAATTCTGCAAGCCCGCCGTGTCCAGAAACCGGCTTCCCGCCGTCGAGTTCACTGAGCCAGCGTTACATCTTCAACACCAATTTCTTGGATAAGTAGTATTTCGTTACGTATTCAGCCACCATGCGATCTGTATTGTACTGGGGAATTAAGGTCTGCATGGCCCGGCGGATTTTCTCGATCCAAGCTCGAGGGATGCCTTGTTCGTCCCGGTCGAAGAACAAAGGAATCACTGCCTGGGTGAGTGTTTCGTAGAGGGAATCTGCGTCCGCGTTGTCCTGCTCCTCGCTGTTTTCCAAGGAACTGTCATCGCCAATGGCCCAACCGTTGGTTCCATCGTAGCCTTCTCGCCACCAGCCATCCAGCACGCTCAAATTGAGCCCTCCGTGAACGCTGACCTTTTGGCCGCTGGTACCACTGGCCTCTAAGGGACGGCGCGGATTGTTAAGCCAAACATCGGCGCCCGAGATTAAATGTCGAGCCACATTCATGTCATAGTTTTCCAGAAACACCACTTTCCCAAAAAACTCGTTGCGCTTGGTCATTTCCACGATGCGCTGAATATACTCCTTGCCACGGTCATCACGGGGGTGCGCTTTGCCAGAAAAGATCAACTGAACCGGTTGCTGAGGATCATTAAAGAGCGCCACAGCCTTTGCCAGATCGCTGAAAATAAGCGGGGCCCGCTTGTAACTGGCGAACCGGCGCGCGAATCCAATGGTGAGAGCATCGGGAGACAAAATCTTTTCAAAAACTCTGGACCCGTCGCTCCCACCTCGCTGATATTGTTCTTGCAGGCGCTTTCGGACGAACTCGATTAATTCGCGCCGAAGGAGGTAACGCAAAGCCCAGATTTCTTCGTCGCTGATGAGCTCGCGGTCGGAAATGACTCTCCAAAGGTCCGGATACATCAAGCGAGTTTCCCAATCGGGCCCCAGGTGGACTCGCCAAAAACGCCGCGTGGGCCGCGTCATCCATCCCAAGACATGAACTCCGTTGGTGATATGCCCGATGGGCGTTACCTGGGAGTTTTTATGGACGTAGAGGTCTTTCCACATTTCGCGGCTGACCTCCCCGTGTAGTTCACTTACTCCATTGGCTCCGCGCGACATCTTGAGAGCTAAGACCGTCATACAGAAGGTCTCTTGTGGGTCCGCGGGATGGATGCGGCCGTAGCTCAGGAACTGCTGGAGATCAAAGCCCAGCGTGGACCGATAGTTCCCCAGAATATATTCCATAAGTTCGGGCGTGAAACGGTCATGACCGGCCGGCACGGGAGTATGAGTGGTGAAAACACAATGATCGCGCACCCACTCCTCGGCCTGCTTCAGCGATTTGTTCTCGGACAGTTGTTCCCGCAACAACTCGAACGTCAGAAAGGCAGAATGACCCTCGTTCATGTGAAAGACCGCCGGCTTGATGTTCAAAGCACGCAGCAGCCGCACAGCGCCAATTCCCATCACAATCTCCTGCCCGATGCGCGTGGCCATGTCGCCGCCGTAGACCCGACTGGTGAGCTGACGATAATGCTCCTCATTCTCGGAAAGTTCGGTATCGAGCAAATAGATGACGGTTGAGCCTACATTCAGACGCCAGGCTTGAAATCTAACCTGGCTATGCGATATTTCCACGGAAAGAACCAGCGGGTCCCCGTCTTCCTTCAATACCGGATCCAGCGGCAGGTCGGTCCGATGTAATAGAGGATAGTTTTCCTGTTGCCATCCATGAGGGGCGATGAGTTGTTGAAAGTACCCCTGCCGATAAAACAGGCTGATCCCGATAAACGGCACCCCCAAGTCACTGGCGGACTTAGCGTGATCGCCGGCCAGAACGCCGAGACCCCCTGAGTAAATGGGCAGGCTCTCGTGGAGAGCAAACTCGGCGCTGAAGTAGGCGACCGGATTTTTTAGAAAGGGTGCGGCGTGGGCCGAGCACCAGGTGCGCTCCCGGGTGAGATATTCCCGGAATTCGACCAGGACATCTGAAACGCGAGCGGCGAACTCTTTTTCCATGAGTCTGGCTTTGAGTTCCTGGTGCGACAGTGAATTGAGAACGGTGACCGAATTGTGATTGGAGGAGGTCCAGGTCAGCGGAGAGAGCTCAGCAAAAATCTCTTGAGCTTCCGGGTTCCAAGTCCACCAGAGGTTTCGACTCAAGTGCCTGAGTTCTCGAGTCATGTTTTCGAGATTTTTCAAGGATTTGAGGTATTCCAATTTTTCTTCAGCGCGCAAATTGAAATCTCCCAATTTATTTGGTGTCCAAGAAATTCTGTTACCTGCTGCTTGTAGCGGCTAAAGCCAAGCTAACAGGGGCTTGCCTGCTCAACCGGGAAACCGTAGTATGCAAAAAATTCCGCAAAAGTGCCATAAGTTAAAAATGCTTGTGCTAAAATTTTTATGTTGATTTTTTCGTGGAAGTTTTGGACCGCGAGAGGAAACCATGAAGGCAAACCCGATTCGAATTACCTGGCTGGGTCATTCAACGTTCAAGCTGGTTACACCCGACCAGAATGTTGTGGTCATTGATCCCTGGGTGATGGGTAATCCGTCCTGCCCTGAGCCTCTGAAGAAGTTTGAGCGCCTGGACATTCTTCTTTTGACTCATGGCCACTTTGATCATATCGGAGATGCCGTTGAGTTGGCGCGGCGCCATTCCCCCGATGTGGTAGGAATTTTTGAGCTTTGCCATTGGATGGAAAGCAAAGCGGCCACAAAGACACGCCCCATGAACAAGGGGGGGTGTCAACAGGTCAAGGATCTCCGATTGACTATGGTCCATGCCGACCATAGTTGCGGCATTCTGGACGACGGGAAGATTATCTACGGAGGTGAGGCCGTCGGGTACATGATTGAGTTCTCCAACGGGTTTAAGATTTACCACGCCGGCGATACCAATCTTTTCGGCGACATGAAACTCATTGGGGAGCTTTACCAACCGGATCTGGCGATGCTGCCCATTGGAGACCTCTTTACCATGAGTCCGCGGGAAGCCGCTTATGCGTGCCAATTTCTGGAGGTCAAGAAAGTAATTCCCATGCACTTCGGCACATTTCCCCCATTGACCGGAACCCCACAGCAACTCAAGGAACTCACCGGCCATTTGAAAGGGCTCGAGGTTGTAAGGATGAAACCAGGAGAAACAATCGAGCTCTGAAAGCAATCGACAGCATGCTCAAAGCGATCATTTTCGATTTCAACGGAGTTATCTGCAACGATGAGCCTATCCATCAGTCTGCGATGCAAAAAGTTTTGGAAGAAGAAGGCATCGTAATTCCGCGGGAAGAATACTTCACCACCTACCTTGGCAGAGACGACAGGGATTGTTTTCGGATTGCCCTCGAGCAGTCTGGCAGGCTGGTCAGCGCGGAAATCATAGCCGGCCTTATTCAACGAAAGTCGGTCTACTACCGTCAATCCATCCGTCAAGGACTAGAGGTCTTTCCCGGCGTTATTTCCTTCATCCAGCAAGCGTACCGGGATTATGAACTGGCCATTGCTTCGGGAGCTCTACGGAGTGAAATCGAGTTTGTCCTTGAGCGACTGGCCTTGCGAGATCGGTTTCGATGCGTCATCTCTTCTCATGAAATTGAGAAGGGCAAGCCCGAACCGGACATATTTCTAAAAGCTCTGGAGGGTATCAACCTATCGAGAAATCATCACGGGCCCGTTCTTCCAAGGGATTGTCTGGTGATCGAAGATTCGCAAGCAGGCATCAAAGCCGCTCTGGCAGCGGGCATGAAATGCCTGGGCGTCACGAACACTTACTCGGCTGCCGAGCTGGCAGAGGCGCATCAGGTCGTTCCCAGCCTCGAAATTAGCCCTGCCTTCTTTCAAAGCCTTTTTTTGGCCTGATAGAATACCGGACTGCGAAAGAAGGTCGGAAATTAGAAAAATCTGGAAAATGTTTTCCCTTTCTTTTCTAACGACGCCGTTTTACAAATCGAGTGTCCTCCTAGCAGGCTCTGCCCTAAGAATCCTGTTTACAACTTCTTAAGGTCTCGAGGACGAGCCCTGCGAGGGTTGTTCAGAACTTTCGGCTGTGGCCGGCTCTATGGCAGCGTGATTGCCAAATACATTGCAACGACTCGAAGAGGGAGTATGAGCAAGCAAAAAACAATCGGAGATATCGCGGTCACTGGTTTTATTCTGGTTCAGCTTATAGATTGGATTGCAACCTATCAAGGCCTTACTCTATTTGGTACCTCCATCGAGGGGAACCCCCTGCTCCGTTTTCTAATGGAACGTTACGACATCATCCTGGTTTTAACCGCTGTCAAGATATTTGCCACGATTGCCGGATCTTTCCTGCATTTCGTCCATCGTCATTCTTTGGTCGCTGCACTCACTTTACTTTATACATTCTTTGCCATTATTCCTTGGATGAGAATGTTTGCGATTTATTGATTCCGACAAACCCTGGCTCTTGGCCCTTCTACCGCCAGGCATAGTCTGTCCGATTCCCAACTCATGTGTTCCTATTGGTGGGCATATCGATGAACCCTCCTTCTTCAGTTTTCGATCTCCAATAGCTCCAAAAGTTGCGCCGCTCCAGCTAGTCAAGGGCTCCGCTCGATAAGCGGTAACCTTATGCGTCTTCCTGCCAGCTGCCGGAAGAACGAAACGCCAAGACGCCAAGGACGCCAAGAAAACAAGAAAAGAGCACGCAACTGGGTCCGCCACCTTAATTTCCTGTTCCGCCCCCGATAGATTCGGAGGATTTCTGACCCCGCGCTGGAGGCTGTCGCCTCACAACATCACGTTCGAATTGAGGATCAGCTCCAAAGACAGGCACTTGCTTGCAATAGGTCAGCAGGAAAGCCCTTGCTCT
>QHZQ01000244.1 GCA_003224725.1 Acidobacteriota bacterium
TCAAGCTCGGCAATGTCGCTCTAGATGAGGCGATGCAACAGGTAGCTCAACTTCTAAAAAAGAATTCTCGGGCTACAGATTTGCTGGCTCGATTCAGTGACATGGCGTTTGCGTTGTCCTTAGGCGGAACGGATATTGACAAATCTCTTTTTGTGGCTGAGAAACTTCGCAAGCTGATTGCACAAGAATCGTTTCAAGACTTGGGCGGCCCTCTTACCGTGAGTGTCGGAGTCGCCGTTTATCCTTTGCACGCTGTCGAAAGAGAAGAATTGATCTTTATGGCCCAGCAAGCCGCCAGGCTGGCTAAATACAACGGCGGCAACCAAGTTTCCGTCATTGGCAGTGATCGAATGAAGCTGATGGCTCTGAAAGTCTTCGCAGGGATTTTAAGCGATAAGCATTTTCAGACTGGGCCACAGGCTGCCGATGAAGTCGCCTCCTATCTTGAAGATGTGTCATCGGATCCAGTTTTCTCTCCACTCGCAAAACAAATTGTTGAAAGTCTGGCCAGCGCCATTGATGCCAAGGACCATTACACCAAGAGTCATTCAGAAGAGGCAACGGTGTACGCTGAGGCATTGGGAAGAGCCTGTCATCTTACAGAGAAGCAACTGGAATTAGTCAAAATGGCCGCTAAACTCCACGACCTCGGAAAGATTGGTGTTCCTGAACAAATTCTCA
Organism: Acidobacteriota bacterium; assembly: GCA_003224725.1. GTDB lineage: Bacteria > Acidobacteriota > Terriglobia > Versatilivoradales > Versatilivoraceae > QHZQ01. The sequence continues at coordinate 682 of QHZQ01000244.1, forward strand.
ACAAGTGTGGGCCGCTAGACGAACAAGAGTGGAAGATTATGAGGGAGCACCCCTCTATTGGGGCCAAAATTCTGGAACCGATTGAGTCTTTGGCCGACTTAGTGCCAATCGTTCAATGCCACCATGAGCGCTGGAATGGCTCAGGCTACCCAGCCGGGCTTAAGGGTATAGCCATTCCGTTAGCAGCTCGAATCATTGGAGTGATTGATTCCTTCCACGCCATTATCAGTGAACGTCCCTATAAAAGGGCCTTTCCGGTGAGTTACGCTCTCGATCAATTGAGGAATCAAGCCGGGACAAACTTTGATCCGTCTCTCATAGACAGATTTTGCTCCATCATCGACACGAATGGAAATATCCAATGGCCAGAGGAAACCAAGTCTAGTTCTAGCTCTCCGGCTGAGATGCTTCAAAGCAATTAAGGGTCAGTTTCAGAGTTTCAACTAGAGAGCTTTTCTTCAAGGTTGTAATTGTTTAGGGCTGTTTCTGGCTGTATTTTTACTTTGTTAGAGTTTTCAATGCAGCGGTGGATTAGTGGCTGGTCTCACTAGCGCATCTTCCAATCACTCTCGTGATTATTTCCTTTTAAAAGTCATCTGCCAGGAGATTGCATCTTCTGTTGGCTCTTGGCTGGATTCGCTTCAGGCAATTCACCGAGGCGGCTTTCAGCCCCAGGGTCGTTGCTCCATTGCTTCCTATTGATATGAAATAGACCCTTACTCTGTTCCTGACCCCCGCCTTTATATGTCACGCTCTCGTTATGATTGACGTAGAGACTGTGGAAGAGAGAGCCCACTCGAATTTGACCTTCGAGAAGACTCAAGACTCTCATCAGCACTTTTGTGATGCTCCTTCCAACCCTGTCAAGAGAAAAATGACGATGCAGTTCGTTTTCTCTATGGTCTTAAAACGATTTAAAAGTGGCTCTGTGGACGCCATAGACACCGTGGACGAACCTCCGCCCTGGTTCCGGAGGCTTCAAACTGAACCGGAAAATCTATCCCGTATACTACCCCTGCCTGCGGCGGGCTCTGCGTCATTGGGGAGTCGGCATAAAGGGCTCCGGCCCAAAGGTGAGATGTAACGCGAACCCGAGTCCCCAATCGAAATCACTCCCGACCACGAGGCCCGCCTCGCTGGCTTGGCTGCATCGAATGTTCACTTGCAAGAAAATCCGAAACGGAAGTACCTACCTCGGTACTCACCTCTCGGCCAACGACTACTACGCCAAAAACGAGCAGGTCATCGGCAGGTGGGTCGGGAAAGGCGCCCAGCTTCTTGGAATAGAAGAAGAGTCTATCGAGAGCAAAGACTCTGTTTTTGAGGCTCTGCGGCTCAATCAGCACCCAAATGGCTCGGGCCAGCTCACCCCTCGAAATGCAGAGAACTCCATTCGCTTTTTTGACTTCCAGTGCTCGGCTCAGAAGTCCGTCTCGATCATGGCCGTCACGATGGAGGATCGGCGCCTTTACGAAGCCCATGACCGTGCGACTCGTGCTGCCTTGGCGGAACTGGAACGGTTCGCCGCCATCCAGACCCGGCAGGGGCACCACAAGCATCGGCAGACAACGGGCAACCTCTGTGCGGCGGCCTTCCTTCATGACGCCTCCCGCGAGCTGGACCCCCAGCTGCACACCCATTTTGTGATCGCCAACGCCACCTGGGACGCCGACAGCAAACGCTGGCTGGCCCTGGAGACTCACGACATCTTCAAGGCCATCCGCTACGGCGGCAAGGTCTACCAGAACGAGCTGGCCCGGGAATGCCGGCATCTCGGTTACCAGATTGAGCACATCCGAAACGCTAAAGGATTAGTGGAAGGATTCGAGATCAAAGGTGTCTCGGAAGAACTCCGCCAGCGCTTCTCCAAACGCCGGGCCGAGGTCGAAGCCGCTATCGACCAGTTCGAGAGCGAACGAGGCCGGCAACCGAATCCTGCCGAGATCTCCCAAATGGCCAGCGAGACTCGCTCCGCCCAGCTTAGGGAGATCACAACTCCCCGCGTCCGCGAGCTGCAGCGTTCCCAGCTGTCATCCTGGGAGTTGTCCCAACTGGAATCCCTCAAGCGTCAATCTTTAGCTCATTCCATCGAGCCGAGCCTATCTCCCGAGCATTCGGCTAATCGCCTGGGAATGCAATCCAACCGGCGAGCCCTCATCGGGGCCCGCGATCATCTCTACGAACGCCACTCCGTCCTGGAGGGCCATCAGCTCCTGGCCGAGGCCTTGAACCAGAACTTGGGCGCCCTCGACCTGGACAGACTGAAGCATTGCCTGACCCGCGAAGGCGTCGGCATCACCTGCCTGGCTGAAAGCGCCCGGAACCCGCTCTTATCCTGCCAGTGGGCGTCGGACCGTGGACTGGGGCTGGAGCGTTGGTCAGTCCAGTTCGTTAACCAAACGCAGAACTCTTGCAGCCCGCTGGGCCGCACCGATGGAGTGGATTTTGATTTCCGGTCGGACGAGCAGCGGTCCGCCGTCTTGGAAACTCTGCAAACGACCGACCGGGTCTATGCCATCCGAGGATGTGCGGGTGCGGGCAAGACGACCTGCCTGCAGCAAGTCCAGAAGGGATTGGAGGCTGCAGGAAGAAGGGCCCACTACCTCGCACCGACGGCCAGCGCCGTCGAAGTCCTCCGCAGGGATGGGTTCAGCCAGGCCACAACGGTCCAGGATTTTCTCACCCACGAGGTCAAGATCAACTCAGACTCAATCCGGCAGAGTCTCCTTATCATCGACGAATCCAGCCTCCAATCTACCGAGCTCGGTGCCACGATCCTCAAGACTGCTCAGACCCATGACGCCCGCGTTCTCTTTGTGGGAGACGTGCGCCAGCATGTTTCGGTGGAAGCAGGCGACTTTCTCCGCATTCTGGAAGAGCACTCCAAGCTGCGCGGGTCCGGACTCGAAGATATTCGCCGCCAGCTCAACACCGATTATAACCAAGCCGTCCGCCTCATGGCCGGAGGAAAGGCCGCAGAGGGGTTGAAGCGGCTGGATCGGCTGGGCTGGGTGCAGGAAGGCAAGGGGGACTATATCCGGCAAGCAGCAGCTGCCTACCTTGAGGCCACTCAACAGGGCAAGAGCTTAGACCGTTGCCTCGCCATTGCCCCCACTTGGGACGAGAACCATCGTTTGACCGAGGCAATTCGAGAACAGCTAACACAGGCGGGAAGGCTCCCGTCAGCAACCCCAATTAACGTTCATGAGCCTCTGGACTGGACCACCCAGCAGAAGGGTGAGGCTCGCAACTATCGGCCGGGCATGGTCGTCACCCTGACGCGGCGAGCCGGAACGTTGGAACCAGGTCGGTCACTTCAGGTGGACCGCGTCCAAGCCGGCAGGCTCTACTTTCGCTCAGAGTCCACACCCTTCGATCCCACTAGGCATGCCGACAAACTCCGGGTCAGTACAACCCGCCAGATTGAACTGGCTACGGGGGATCCCATTTTGATCCGCCGTAACTCCAAACAGCACGGACTGGTCAATGGCCAGGTGTTCACCTGCACCGCCATCCAATCGGATGGTTCCATCCACACGCGCGAGGGGAAGACTATTCCAGCCTCCTTCCGCGATTTCTGCCACGGTTATGTGGTGACCAGCCACAAATCTCAGGGACGCACCCACGATCAG
>QHZQ01000245.1 GCA_003224725.1 Acidobacteriota bacterium
AGGTCGCCCCGGATGTCTTTCAGTTGCACCAGTTGGGGCAAGCGCCCCTGGCAGGCGGCCTCGATTTCCCCGCGGTTTTCTCGCAGCTGCGGCGGGATCCAGGGCACTTCCACCGCAGAAAAAACTTCCGCTTCGGTCTCTCCGCCCACCAGGCGGTCCTCCTTGAAAACGCCATATTCGTTGATCTTGAGGATTTCCTTAATGCCCTTGAGGCCTGAGGCCTTGATGGTTTCTCCAAATCCCCGCAGTTCGTCAAGTTTGCCGCTTTGGGCTGCCTCCTCGAGTTGATCGATCGAGATAATTCCGAGTGACTTCCACATCTGATTGATGCGCTTGGCTCCCAAACCCGGAATACGTAGGATCTCCAGCAGTGACGGCGGAACCTCTTGGCGCAGGTTACTGAGGAACTCGAGTTCGCCTGTCCTTTCGATCTCCACGATTTTCCTGGCGAGGTCTTTTCCTATGCCTTCTCCCAGCAGCGAATTGACTGACTGGGGTAGTGTCTCCAAGGTTCGCGCTGCATTTCGATAGGCACGCACCCGGAAGGGATTGGCACCCTGGATTTCAAGCAGATCGGCGATCTCGGCGAAGATATGCGCGTAGTCGATGTTTTCCATGGTAGCAATGGGATTAAAGAGTCCGGACGGGAACAAAAGCAGGAATCAGTCTCAACAGCGGACGAGCAACCGTGGTGCCCAGCGCATGATAGCATTTTAAAAAGTGCCTCGCCATTTTCTACGAGTGGAAATCAAGATCATGCAAAGAGCTGATTCTCAGCAAGAATTAGCCATGGACGGTCGATTCCGGTAACTGACTAAGGGCTCCGACCCTTGATATCCCTGGTGGAACGCGCGCTCCGTCGCGCGTTTTCCAGCGTGCGCAGAGCGCCCGCTCCACCCCAATCGGGCCAACGAGAACAAAATTCTCGTTTCATCCGATAGCAGCCTAGGCGACCAGTTCTGAGCTACGGACGGCTGATTCCTTTGACTAAGGACAACCCAGTCGACCATCAAGTCCTTACCGATTTTTCCTCTCCACCAGAACCATCCCGCGCAGCTTGCTCTCTTTACGATCAAAGGGCAAGAGCGTCTTTTCATCAAACCTGGCTCCCTTGAACTGAGTGGGATTCAAGCGGGTATCTAAATCTCCCAAAGAAATTATCTTCCCCCTTTCTCCGAGTTGTGCCCCGCTCAGGTCGGCCCCCCGCAAGTCGGCATTTCCAAAATCAGAACCAATCAGAGTTGCATTTGTGAGATCGGCCTCTCGCAGGTCTGTTCCTTTGAATCGCGCATTCATCAGATTGGCACCCCGGAGGCTCGCACCTTTCAAGTCGGCCCCGGAGAGGTCAGATTCCGCCAGGCTTGCATCGCTCAGATCTGCAGAAGGCAGTGCGGCACGACACAGTTTTGCATTCAACAGTTGAGCCTTTCGAAGTTTGGCCCGCCGCAGAATGGCGCCGCTGAAGTCGGCATAGAAAAGCTTGCAACTCTGCAAGTTGATTTCTTCCAGGTTAGCCTGCCTGAAGTCGCTTCGGTCATGAAAGCCACTTTCAAGATTGACTCCGGCCAGCCTGGTCTTGCTGAGATTGGACCAGGACAGGTCTGCTCCCATTAATTCAAAATTTCTCAAGTCCAGGCCGCTTAAGTTGACGCCAAAGAATCTGGCGCCAGTAAAAACGGCTTGTGTCAATATGGCTTCGCGCAAATCGGTATTACTGATGAGAGATTTGTCTTGCGAAGATTGGCCCTAAGCAACCTGGCACCGTTTAAGCTGGCATTGCTTAGATCGGCTTCCTGGAGGTCAGTTTCGTCGAGCCTCGCGTCTCTTAGATCCGCCCGGTTGAGGCCAACCTTTCTAAGATTAGCCCGGGACAGATCTGCTCCGTTGAGATTGGCTCCAGCCAGACTTTTTCCATGTAGGTCGGTTCTTTGAAGATTGGCGCCGTGCAGGTCCCCACACTCGCTCTGGGAGCCCGGATTGTGGCCTGGGGCACCTGCCTCGTCAATGCATCCACGATCCGGATGGAATTTGAATTCGGAAGAGGCTGCGGTAGAGCGATCCTGGGAAAGAAGGGGTAGGTGTCTGACGGAAGATCCACCCAAAGCCGCAGTGAGAGTGAAACAAGCAAGCTTTTTGATCAGTCTCATGGCCGCTGGCACCGATCAGAAATGCGATGAAGAAATGGCCCGCAGATACATTTTACTTTTATTAGCTATATTAAGACGATCTCGAACCTCTTGGCAAGAGCTGATGGAGGAGGCACCAACCGGTGAATTGAAGGTCGCGCTGGTAATCGAGGTTGATTCTTGAACCGTACCAGACCGACCGCCCAAAGGGGAGCGCAAACCAAGTCTGCTGTTCTCTCTTGGGGTCGCGGATGATATGCTGAATTCTATTAGGTGGTTTTACGTTGCTTGAGATAACCATGAACAAGGCGCAAGCTGACAGCAGGAAAGAGCAAGAATTCATCCCTAACCCACCCTTCAAGCTGGCTTATACTCTTCGCGCTCTCAGATATCGGAACTTCCAACTTTTCTTTGCTGGTCAGTTGATCTCACTGGTAGGCACTTGGATGCAGAACGTAGCCCAATCTTGGTTGATCTACCGAATGACAGGGTCCTCGCTGCTGTTGGGGACCGTTGGATTTGCGGGACAGATTCCGGTGTTTTTGGTTGCCCCCTTGGGCGGGATTGTGGCGGATCGGTACAATCGTCACCGGATTGTCATTACTACCCAGACGGCCTCCATGATGCTTGCGCTGGTCCTGGCCTGGCTGACTTTGACCGGCACGATTGCCGCCTGGCACATTGTGATGCTGTCGGTTCTCCTGGGTCTGGTGAACGCCTTTGACATTCCTGCCCGGCAGTCGTTCATTGTAGAAATGGTCGGCAAAGCGGATCTGATGAATGCCATCGCATTAAACTCTTCCATGTTTAACAGCGCACGCATGATTGGACCCGCGGTGGCCGGAATCCTGGTGGCGATCATTGGGGAAGGATGGTGTTTCTTTGCCAACGGGATCAGTTACCTGGCCGTTATTGCCGGATTGTTAATGATGCGGTTGACGCCTGTAAACCCAAAGACACATACCGACTCGACATTCGAAAGCCTTCTGGAGGGATTCCGGTTTGCGCGCAATGCACCGCCCATTCGTTGGCTGCTCGTGCTGTTGGCGCTGTCAAGTTTGGTTGGCACTCCTTACACGGTTTTGATGCCGATCTTCGCCGGAGAGATTTTGCATCGAGGCCCTCAGGGTTTGGGAATCCTGATGGGGGCGGCTGGCGTCGGCGCGCTGCTGGCAGCTCTGGCTCTGGCGGCCCGCACGGGATTGCGCGGGCTGGGCCGGTGGATTGTCCTGGCCTGTGGCGGCTTTGGGGTGAGTCTGGTTCTATTTGCTTTCTCCCGGTCCTTCTGGCTGTCGGTAATTTTACTCGTTCCGACCGGTTATGCCTTGATGGTTCAGATGGGCTCTACCAATACATTGTTGCAGAGCATGACTCCGGACCACATGCGGGGACGTATGATGGCACTCTATACCATGATGTTCATGGGAATGGCGCCCTTTGGAGCGCTGTTGGCCGGTGGAGCGGCTCATCGTTTCGGAGCCCCCGCCAGCGTGGCGGCCAGTGGATTACTGTGCATCGTCGCCGCGATTTTTTATGGCCGCCAGCTCCCGGCTTTCCGAGATCAAGCCAGGCGGCTCATCCTGGCCCAGCAGGACCGCACACAGCCCTAACCGGCGTTATTCTCTGGCACAGTCGAACGCAAGACAGGACGCCGTCATTCATTAGCTCCGTGCTTCAGCGCGAGGGCTTTTGTTGTTATGTTCTCTTCGTCCGGTTCGGCCGCGCCAATCATCCGATAGCCACGGCCGACCCGAACCAGAAAAATTGTAGGCGACACCGCTCACCCCCCGCCGAAGTGCGGGGCTAATGAAATCAGCATACCTCAAACGCATCCGTGAGAACGGAAGTCACGCAAATAGGTCAGCGTAATTTTGAAAGACAGTACCAGGCCATTAATGTCTGCGTGCTGCATTGTTTCCAACCGTTTCATCAGGTCGACCTTCGTGATCCGTAGGGATGGCACCCACTCTTGCGAAAACAATTTGACCAGATCAAAGACAAGCTTACGCAGATTGCGTCGCTGGTCATGGTATTCCTTTCTCCCGGAACGCTCACCGGACAGTCGCTACCAAACTGGTTTTCGAACCATTCGGTTGATCTCAACGCCGATCTTCTATTGCGCTCCGATCATATTTACAACCTGGTTGATCGCGATGACATCCACCGCGCCAGATTATGGCTGCGGCCCGGATTTGAGGTTTCGCCGGCCGGTTGGCTGCGCTTCGGGGCGCGCGGTTCTTTCGCCCTGGGAACAGACCGCAACGAGCAAAGCATTCTCCGATTCGACAATTTCCACTCCAACGATGTGGCCCTGGACCGGCTTTACGTCGCCATGGAGAAAGGCGGTATCGAGCTGCGGGCAGGGAAGTTTGACATGCCTTTCCAGGTCTCGGAGATGTTCTGGGACCACGATATTCAGCCCAGCGGCGCTTTTGCCGCCTACCACCGAGGTTGGTTCACTTTGCGCGGAGGCCTCTTTAATCGTTCGCACATTCACCACGACCGCTCCACCGTTACAGGAGGCCAGTTGACGCTGCGGCGCAACGTTACAACCCACTGGACTGGGGAAGCTGACATGGGGTTCTTTGCCTTTAATGCTTTAAACCAGTTCCAATCCGGAATGGGCCGCCAGAACCGTGTGCGCCTGATCGACGGCCATCTGGAGTACCAGTCGGCTTTTAGATTGGCGAATGGTCGATTCCGGTTTGACTACCAGGGTTTCACTCGCTGGCCCTTAGCTGTCGAATCGAGCTACATTCATAACTTCGGGACCGCGCATGAGCGACGCGCCATCGAAGCGCTGGCTGAGGTCGGCCAAGTCGAGAGGCGCGGCGATTGGCGATTTTCCTATTCCTTTCAAAGGGTGGAACGCGACGCCGTCGTCGGAGCTTTTACCAGCGACGACTGGTGGTTCCATAGCGATCACCAAGGCAGCCGGCTCACAGCCGCCGTCAGCGTTCTACCTCATACGTTCCTGCAATTCGGCGCCGTCCTTCAAAAGAGACATCACACGGTCGACTGGGTAAAGCGTTTTCAAATTGACCTGGTGACGCGATTCTAGGTCAAAGCTGATCATCCTGCGTTCTCCCAGCCTGTCTGTGGGAAACCCCATAAGTTGAAAAGAATCGATGCTCAACGACGGAATCCATGTTATCGTAACGGACTTTATTTCCATTCGTGCTCATACTCTTGCTCCTGCTCTTACTCGATCATTCGGGAGAAAGAGGAGTAAGAGCAGGAGCACGAGCAAGAGTACCAGTACGAGCAAGATGATGTTTCGCAAACAATCGACCCTGCAGCGGAAGGCATTCGTAATGCGGACTTATGAAATCGTCTACTAACCAATAACAATGTTGCTGATGGAGATAAACAGGATGATACATGAGCGAGCCTCAAGAAGGTTATTATTTATGTATCTTGTCTGGATGATTTTCGGGTCAGGATACAGCTTGCAAGCGGCTCCCCGGGAAGCAATTTTCAATGTCAAGGAGTACGGTGCCACGGGGAAAAAGTCCGATAATGCCCAGGCGGCCATTCAGAAGGCGATTGAGGCCTGCGCTTCTGCCGGCGGAGGCACAGTTTACCTGCCTCCCGGCGAATACACTTCGGGCCAGCTTCGCCTGCGCAGCCACGTACGCCTTTACATCGAAGCCGGCGCCACTGTGTATGTTTCTAAAGATAGCTCCGCCTTTGACAAAGGCCAGACGGCGGCTTTGCTTTACGGTGAAGACCTGCAGAACATTAGCATTGAAGGGCGGGGGCTTATCGATGGTCAAAGCGAGTACGAATGGCGGCTGGATGACCTGGATGACGCTTACATCCGACCCAATAGCTTGCTCATGAAAACCCTGGGGAAGCCCTTGATGCGTCCATTCCCCCGGGGCTTTCCTAAAGAGACCACTTACCCCAGGATGGTGCTACTAGTTCGATGTAAGGACGTCCGAATCGCTGGGCTCTCCTTTATCCATTCCCGGAGCTGGAACATTAATCCCTACGCGTGTGAGCACCTGGTCATCGATGGCGTTTACATCTCTAGCAGCTTGAAAGAAGGCGTCTGGGCAGATGGGATCGATCCTGACGGCTGCAAGGATGTCCACATCGCCAACAGCACCATTGAAACCGGCGATGACGCCATTGTTTTCTACTCCTCCAACGTTTGGGGTCCGGCGCTTCCCTGCGAGAATATCACCATCACCAATTGCCGCCTTTCTTCAGCCTCCAGCGCTCTGAAGTTCTGCGATGGCAACATGAACAGTATACGCAAAGTGACTGTTGACAACTGTGTGATCACCGGTTCCAACCGGGGCATCGCGTTCATGGTCTTTGATGGAGGTTATGTGAGTGACGTGGTGCTCTCCAATTTGATCATTGAGTGCACACACTTCGACTGGTTCTGGTGGGGAGACGGAGATCCCATTCATTTCAATGTTCGGCGCAGGAGCGAGATCAGCCCCGAGCTACCCAAGGAAAAGGAGCCGCCTGCCGGCTCTATCCGAAATGTCCTCATCCGGAACGTCATTGCCCGAGGGAAAGGGTCCTGTCTTATTAATGGCCATCCCGAGAGTTGGCTTGAGGGCATTAGCCTCGAGAACATCAAACTGTTCTTGTCTGCTGATCCGGCATCACCCATGGAGAAGGCCGTTCACGCCATGAAATTTCAATACGCCAGGAATCTGAAGCTAAAGGATGTTGAAGTGATCTGGGACAAACCGGAGTCGGACAAATGGAAAAGCGCCCTTTACCTGGAGGATATCAAGGGGCTGGAACTTGAGGGGTTTTCAGGAAGGCAGGCAAAACCGGGAACAGAAATGCCGGCCGTGGTACTGAACCAGGTCGAGGACGTCTGGGTCCGCAACTCGAAGGCGGCAGAAGGGGCATCGATTTTTCTGCAGATCCTGGGAGACAAGAGCCGCGGAATTTACCTGCTCGGCAATGATCTCCACCGGTCGAAAGTCCCTTACCGTCTCGAAAGCGGCGTCAACAGCGGTGAACTTAAGACGCTGAGCAACATCCTCCCGGCACAATGAAGCGCTCGGGCAGAGTTCTGGAGTTTGGACATTTTCACCAAGAACGACTCCGACCCTCACCCGACGCTTCGCGT
>QHZQ01000246.1 GCA_003224725.1 Acidobacteriota bacterium
TGTGTGGGTCCAGTTGAGAGCGATGTTCTGGCCACGATAATAAACCGTATCCCCAAAATTGGGAAGTGTGGTGTAGGCCAGAGTCGTGTCCTTGATGTCGGATTGACCGAACAAGTAGCGGCCAAACAATTGATCTTTGGAGGAGAGAGCGTGGTCCACCCGGACAATAAACTGGTGGTCGTTGCGAACCAACGGTTGCTGGTTAACAAAGTTAGGGAAGCCCGATCTGTTGGGCGTAGGGAA
>QHZQ01000247.1:0-2652 GCA_003224725.1 Acidobacteriota bacterium
GCCCCTTGCTTTGCCGCAGGGCTTCGTAGTTACCGAAAACAAAGGTCTTGTTCTTGCGAATGGGACCACCCAAGGCAAATCCATACTGGTTGCGGCGGAATTCGGGTTTGTCTGTTGCAAAGAAGTTCCTCGCATCGAGATTATCATTCCGCAGAAACTCATAGACCGTTCCGTGAATTTCGTTCGTGCCGGATTTGGTGATCAGGTTGATCGTGGAACCGGCCGCCCGGCCGAAGGCGGCGGAATAAATATTGGTCTGAATCTTGAATTCCTGAACAGCATCCGGGGTGGGCTGAACGGCAAATCCACCAAAGGTCAGGTTCCTGGAATCTGAACCGTCAATAATAATGTTGTTGCTGGCAGAACGAGCGCCGTTGGCGGAGTAGCTGGTTTCGCTGAAGGGTGAACCAAAGGACTGTGAAGCAAATCCACCATTGTCTGTTGTCGTACCGGGAACCAGAGTGGCCAGGGCCCCAAAACGCCGCAAGTTCAAGGGAAGTTCCACGGCTTCCACATTCCCGATGACCGTTCCCACGCTGGCTGTCGTGCTTTCAACCAGGGGCGCCGCGGCTGAAACTTCCACTTTGGTGGTAATTTCACCAACTTCTAATTGGATGTCGAGGGTGGCTTTCTGGTCTACCAGCAGCTTAATGCCGCTCAATACTGAAGACTTGAAACCGGTCTTCTCCACAGTGAGGTTATAAGTGCCGGGAGAAAGAGCAGGGAAAATATAGTTTCCTCCAGGACCGCTGATCGTTTTGGCGGGAGTTCCCGTGTCCACATTGATTGCTGTAATGCTGGCCTCGGGGATAGCTGCGCCTGTCGGGTCTGTTACGATGCCGGACAGGCTGGCGGTCACTGTCTGGCCAAAAGCCACGTCTAGGTTGAACAGAAGAAAGTTCAACAGTACAATACCGGTGGCCAGAGGGCCCAGTCCCACAAGACGTTTCAGGGTCTTCATTGCGTGCCTCTCTTTCAAGTCTATTTGCGGAGAAACAAGGTTCCAGAAGTTTGATGCATTCAAGGTAGGAGACTAAGAACAGCGTTGTCAAGAAAATTTTGCAAGCTTCTTACGAGCGATCCCTTCGAAGTACTCCTCACGGGGCTACGATCAGTGCGAACATTGACGCCCACCTTCGGATATTTCTTATCCCCTGAAAGTGATTTAGTTAATAGTCCAGGGTAGCATAGAACCCTCTCCCCAAGGGCGAGGGAGAGATCCACGGATTACAAGCGCTGACTTCAAGGCTACAAACAGACGTTTCATGACACAGAGGCGACGGCGTGGCCGACTTTGGAGTGCGCCGGCTTGACGGCGCTTTCCCCGCCTGCGGCTTGACGCAGGCAGTCATGAAGCGCTTGGTGGCTCAAGAGAGGATTCAAGGAACAAACCGTCTCTTTCCCCGAAGGGGATCTGGAGATTGAACATTTGCGGCACCGAAAAAACGCGGTTGACCCTCACCCGTCGCTTCGCGCCACCCTCTCCCACAAGGAGAGGGAGAACAATCAGTGTGGGTGTGGCTCAAACCGACGTTTCAGGCTGTCAACCAAAAGCCTTGAGTTCTCTTGGCAAGTTTGATACCGTTTCATCATAATGAGCTCTTAGAGGTTTTCATGATGAGCCAATGTCCGCTCCTGTATGCATCGATTTTGCTCAGCCTGACGTTGTCAGCCGTGCCAATTTTCGGTCAGCAGAAGTCTCCGGAAAGCTTCAGCCCGGAGGCCATTCAGTTTTTTGAGATGGAGATCCGGCCCCTTTTGCACACCCATTGTGTCGCATGCCATGACGACCAGAAGCGGACCAGTGGCTTGTCGTTGGAGAGCCGCGAAGGAATCCTCCGTGGAGGTAATCGAGGGCCAGCGGTTGTGCCCGGCCAGCCCGATCACAGCCGGCTAATTCAGGCGGTTCAGTACACTAGCGATCCAAAGATGCCGCCCACCGGGAAATTGAAGGACGAACAGATCGTGGCATTGAAACGTTGGGTCACCCTGGGGCTGCCCTGGCCCGATGCCAACGCCTTACAAAGACAGAAGGCGGCAGCTTCTAACCATTGGTCCTTTCGTCCGCCGGTTCGTTACTCGGAGCCGAAAGTAAGGTTGGCCACCTGGGTCCGCAATCCCATCGACGGTTTTGTTCTGGCCAGACTCGAGAAGGAGGGACTAAAACCTTCTCCCGAGGCTGACAAGGTGACTTTGGTAAGGCGGCTGTATCTCGACCTTCTGGGCCTGCCGCCCAGCCCTTCCGAGGTCGACCAATTCCTGGCCGATAAAAATTCCGAGGCCTACGAGAGATTGGTTGAGCGATTGTTGGCGTCCCCGCACTACGGGGAACGGTGGGGGCGTCATTGGCTCGATGTAGCTCGTTATGCCGATACCAACGGCTTTGGGTTCGACAATCCGCGGGTGATGTGGCGATATCGCGATTGGGTCATCCAGGCACTCAACCGGGATATGCCTTTTGATCAATTCGTGATCGAACAACTGGCCGGAGACCTTCTTCCCAACGCAACTGTCGATCAAAAGGTGGCGACAGGGTTCCACCGCAACACCATGATCAACGAGGAGGGGGGCGTCGACCAGGAACAATATCGCGTCGAAGCGGTCTTTGATCGAGTCAAAACTACCGGAGCCGTATTCCTAGGCCTGACCATT
>QHZQ01000247.1:2742-12684 GCA_003224725.1 Acidobacteriota bacterium
CTGAAGTCCCCCACTACCGTCAGATCACGTCGGACTTCGAAGTCGAAAAGCTTCGTTTACAGGAGGAGATCGCGAAACGCAACACGGAAATGGGCCGGCTACTGGTGGAGTGGGAAAAAGGTCTTACCCCGGAGGATAAGAAGGGCCTGCCTAGCAACATTCAGGCGATTCTAAAGGTATCGCCTGAGCAGCGTGAACTCATTCAGGTCGAGGATTTGGAAAAATATTACAAAGAAAGTGACTCTGCCTATCAGGATCGTCTCAGGGCATTACAATTGTTGGCGGAGACCCCCAACCTTCACAATCCGAATCAATACACGGCGATGGTTCTCCAGGAAAAGGATTCTCCACGCGAGACGCATATTCTGATCCGGGGAGATTTTTTGAAGCCTGGAGTCAAGGTATCTCCTGGCGTCCCTGCCGTGTTGCCGGCCCTGGAAAACCAGGACCGTTCGGTGCCAAACCGGTTGGATCTGGCCAGGTGGCTGGTAAGCGAAGAGAACCCGCTGACTGCCCGGGTCACTATGAATCGCCTCTGGCAGCACTATTTCGGCCGAGGTCTGGTCAAAACTTCGGAGGATTTCGGCACCCAGGGCGAGAAGCCTTCCCATCCCGAATTGCTGGACTGGTTGGCAACGGAGTTCTTCCGACAGGGATGGAGCCTTAAAGCCATGCATCGTTTGATCGTCACCTCGGCGACCTACCGTCAGACTTCGCAAGTGAGTTCGGAACAGAAGGAACGTGATCCGGAAAATATTCTTCTGGCGCGCAGTCCACGGTTACGAGTGGAAGCCGAAATCGTACGTGACATCGCACTGACGGTTTCTGGTCTAGTCAATCCTCAAATCGGTGGGCCAAGTGTCTTCCCGCCGCAACCTGCAGGAATCACCGATCTAAGCCGGGGTAACTTGATTTGGATGACGGCCACCGGTAAGGATCGCTATCGACGCGGGCTCTATACCTTTTGGAAGCGAACTTCACCTTATCCCGGCTTAACGGTCTTTGATGCTCCGACGGCAGACGAGACGACCGTGCGGCGCATTCGTTCTAATACGCCGATGCAGGCCTTGACTACGTTGAACGATGAAGTATTCGTCGAGGCGGCTCAGGCATTCGCCCTGCGGCTGCTGAAGGAAGTCCCAGGAGACGACAGTGCGCGACTCCGTTATGGCTTCCGGCTTTGCGTAGCGCGCGAACCGGATCATTTCGAGACCAATACTCTTATTGCCGTCCTTCAAAATGGGGTCAATCAATTTAAGACAAATCCCAAAGGAGCCAGGGCTCTGCTGCCTGAGTATGCATCCAACGAAGTCGATCCGGCTCGCTTTGCGGCCTGGTTTGGCCTGGCCCGCGTGATGCTCAACCTGGACGAGACCATCACTCGGGAGTGAAGCTATGAAGGTAGTAGAGACAGGCATTCCTGCCTGTCTCTGGAGTTCGGACATTTTGAGGAGCAATTTCCGTGGGTTGCCCCTCACCCGGCCTCCGCGACCGCCGTCGCTGCAGCCACCCTCTCCCCCAAGGAGAGGGAGAACAATAAGTGGAGGTGTTTGTAGCCTTGAAGTCAGCTTTCTAATCGGTGGATCTCTCCCTCGCCCTTGGGGAGAGGGTGGCGCGAAGCGACGGGTGAGGGTCAAGCGGGTTTTCCGGTGCCGCCAATGGCCAAACTCCAGTCGCAGACTTCCCGCACATCGGGCCGCAGAGCCAGCAGCTGAGCTTACTCTTACTAGAGACAGAGAACGAAAGTTCTCTCAAATATGTGGTTAGGATGTAGCCAATGATCAACGAAAATTTAAAAAACGAATCCTTAAAACAAATCACGCGGCGATACTTTTTCCAGGAGTGCTGGAGTAGTGTGGGAGCCATCGCGTTAACGTCATTACTTAATGAAACGCTCTTTGCTGACTTTGTCGACCCGATGGCACCCAAGAAGTCACATTTCCCTGGGAAAGCAAAACGTGTGCTTTTTCTGGGCATGTCCGGCGGTCCGAGCCAGCTCGACTTGTTTGACTACAAGCCCAAGCTGAAGGAACTGCATGGGAAGCCGATTCCCAAGTCGATCGTGGGCGATCAGCGTTACGCCTTTATCAAGCCGGATGCCCCGTTGCGGGCCACGGAGCGCAAGTTCCACAAGCACGGACAGTGTGGCATGGAGATCTCCGAGTTGCTGCCCAACATTGGCTCAGTCGCCGACGACATCTGTCTGATTCGCTCCATGACCACAGATCTGTTCAATCATGCCCCCGCTGAATTGTTTCTCTATACAGGCTCCGGCAGGCCAGGCCGGCCCTGCATGGGTAGCTGGGTGACCTATGGACTGGGCAGTGAGGCGAAGGGACTGCCTGGGTTTGTGGTATTGCACTCCACCAGCCGGGGATGGAATCCTGGCATCCAGGCAGGAGCTTCCTGTTGGTCGAGCGGTTTCATACCCACCAGCTACCAGGGTGTGGTGTTGCGTAACAGCGGAGATCCGGTTTTGAATCTTTCCAACCCGCAGGGTGTCGACCTGAAAATGCAGCACGACTCCATCCAGGCCATCAATGCATTGAATCAACATCGCCTGGGCCTAACGGGTGACCCGGAAATTGCCACGCGCGTGGCAGCTTTTGAAACGGCTTACCGGATGCAGATTGATGCGCCCGAAATTACTGACATTTCAAAGGAACCCAAACACATTTTGGAGATGTATGGATGCACCCCCGGCCAAATGTCCTTTGCCAATAACGCCCTGCTGGCCAGGCGCTTGCTTGAGAACGGTGTGCGGTTCATTAGTCTCTATCACAAAGGATGGGACCACCACGGGACCGATCCTAATCAGGGCCTCATTACCTCAAATCTAGAGCAGGCCTGCCTGGACGTGGATCAAGCTTGTGGAGCCTTGATCAAGGACCTCAAACAGAAGGGACTGCTGCAAGACACGCTGGTCATCTGGGGGGGCGAGTTCGGGCGGACTCCCATGGGGCAGGCCCCGAGTCCCAATAATCCCAATGAATTTTTGGGACGCGATCATCATCCCAATGCTTATACCATCTGGATGGCAGGTGGGGGTGTCAAAGGTGGGCAGGTACTCGGCGAAACTGACGAGCTGGGTTTCCACATCATAAAGGACAGGGTTCATGTTCACGACTTGCAGGCCACGATCCTGCACCTGTTAGGCCTGGATCATACCAGGCTCACATTCCGGTTTCAGGGACGCGACTTCAGACTGACAGATATAGGTGGGGAACTGGTGCAAAAAATCCTGGTATAGGGTTCCTTGGAGGCGAAGAGGTTCAAACTTCCGTCAAATTTGTTAAGCTGCCGTCCCCTCCCCCAGGGAGCTTTCTCAAAGCTCCCATGCCTCTCCCAATGGGAGAGGGTGGCCTAAGCGACGGCGGTCGCGGAGGCCGGGTGAGGGGTCCGTGGCCGATAGAACTGCACTCCTCAGTCTAAGGTTGCTCGCTACATCTAGGCGAGCGAAACATTTTACCTCTGCACAGGCAAAGGCGGCCGCATAGCAGCGGTTAATTTTAGCCTGGTCTTTCAAGGCCAGGGACACGACGTGTCATATGTTCACCACGTCGCATGAGCGACGTTTGAATCCATGCTTCGAGGGCGAAAGTCACTGAATCAATCGTCGCTGACGCTACGCGGCAGACTGTGCTGGGCACCTCTGCTAATTGGATCATCCGTTACAGCAGGCGCTTCAAGATTTCTTTCGGCATCTGGGAGCGCAGTTTTGGATGAGCTTCTAAGATACGAGAAATATCAGCCAGGTCCTTTTGCCGTTTGCTGGCACGTCGCTTCGGGTCCATGACCGACCAGAGCTTTCCCTGCAAAACATCTTCCAGTCGGGCTACAGGCAACTTGAGTCCCAAGATCTCCCTCCAGGAAATTCCTTGGAGAAAGCTGAAGTAACGAGGATCGGTTTGAATTTGAACACGTAAATCAGAGCCTGGAAGGGACAAATTGATGCTGTGAGCGAAACGCTCCACCGTAAAGTGTCTTTTGAAAAGGGCCTTCGCCTGTTCGATCTGGTCGACGGCTATGACCATATCAAGATCGAGGCTCACCAGCGGTTCGACATAGGCATTCACCGCTTGTCCGCCAATCACACAATATTGAATCTTGTGTTCGGACAGCAATGAGGTTAGAGACTCGAGCAGGTTTGATTGATCCAAAGTCACGGTCTTCCAAAAGGAAAGTGCGCGCATAGGCGTTCTCGCGTAGCTAACGCATTACATAAAAACTGTTGCTTATGTTAACTTAACGTCATCGGCGAAGTAAAATGACTTTTCGAAGAGCGAGAAGTATAGTTCACAAATCGGTCAAGTTCCGCCGTTCAGGATACCCCCTGTACCATGAGTGTTAAGTTAAGAGAGAATAAAAGTGCAATGAATGGAGGAGGCGGCCTCCGAGCGCCGATCAAATGTTTGTGGTTTACAGTTCATGTTTTCTGTTAAACCCGCGCTGGTCGCCGCGCGGAGCGCGCCTCCCACATCCTTAATCAAGGAGCTTCAAATGAAATCAAAAATTAGACGTCGCGATTTTCTTAAGGCGGCCTCAGTGGCTGCCGCAGGGATTACCTTCATGAAGCCCGAATCTGTGTTTGGGACCTCGGCCAACTCGGCGGTCCAACTGGGGCTCATTGGATGCGGGGGTCGGGGCACCCACGTGGCAACTTCTTTCATGAATAGCACGGATACTCGGGTGGTGGCGATTGCTGAACTTTTCGGGGATCGCTTGACAGCGGCCAAAGACCACTTCAATCAACTGTCCCGGGAGAAGAAGTACCCCGAAATAAAGGCATCCAATTTGTTTTTGGGTTCCCGTTCTTACCTGAAGCTTTTGGAATCGAAGGACGTTGACGCCGTTTTGATTGCCACGCCGCCATTTTTGCATCCGGAACATCTCCTGGCAACCGTCGCAGCCGGTAAACATGTGTATTGCGAAAAACCCGTGGCCGTGGATGCTCATGGTTGCCAGCAAGTAATGTGGGCGGGCAGAAAAGCCGGCCCTCGCCTGAATCTGGCCGTCGGCTTTCAAATCCGGCATGCGACCCCCTTTGTGGAGATGGTTCGCAGGATTCACAGCGGAGCCATTGGAGATATTGTTATGGGACAGGCCTACTACTTCACAAGCGCCATCAACTTTCCCGCCTTTCCGGAAGCTGCGCCAGAAGAACTGCGGATTCGTCACTGGATCTATGATCGGGTACTCTCGGGCGACATCCTGGTGGAACAGGGAATCCATGTGGTGGATATTTGCAACTGGGTATTGCAGTCTCATCCTTTGAAAGCCACAGGGGCTGGTGGTCGAAAAGGTCGCAGCGATTCGGGAAATTGTTGGAGCCATTACGCCGTCAATTACGAATATCCCAACGGGGTCCAGGTTGGGTTCCAATCGACTCAATTTGATCCTGGCTTTGGGGATGTGTGTGAGCGCTTCTTTGGCACCAAAGGGATTTCAGAATCTCACTACACGGGCGGTGTACTCATTAAAGGGGAAAATGCGTGGGATTCTGGGGTGGCCAGAGGTTCGCAGGAAGAGATTAGCAAGAAGGATTGGGCGGCCGGATCTTTTAAATCATCTTTTAAATCGGCGCTGGAGGATGCGGATCCTAATAAGGAAAAGGCATTCATCGAAAGTATCAAAACAGGCAAGGCCATCAATGAAGCCCCGGCAGGAGCTGAATCGGCTCTCAGCGCTATCCTGGGGCGAACAGCCGCTTATACCGGCGAAGAGGTCAGCTGGGATAAGATCATTACCTCGAACGACAAATGGGATCCAATGATTGATCTGAGCCAATTTGACCGGTGATCTCAAAGTCTGTTTCGAAGATTATGAACCGGAGAGGGGTCAACCAGTCGAGGATAAAGGTGCACCCCGTAACTTGGCCTGCGGCCACCCTCTCCCCCAGGGGGCGAGGGAGTTAACGCTCATCATTTCTTCCCCCTCGCCCCCATCGGGGGAGAGGGGCCAGGGGTGAGGGGGCCCCTCAGATCTACGTTACAGCTAATTTCTTCTTCACACCTTCCTAGTGTCTGGCGGTCTTCTCGGCGTCCTTCGCGTCTTCGCGGTTTGATTTTTGGTTGCGACTCTGCCGGGTTTCCTGGCCGCGACCTTGGTCTGCTTTGCGCCACCGGTCATGGCCGATGAGCCTTTACCGTCGATCATTCTGATTTCTGTGGACACGTTGCGTGCCGACCGCCTCAGTTGTTACGGTTATCGTGGCCGGCCCACTCCCCATATCGATGCCCTGGCTAAGGGCGGCACCTTATTCTCTCAAGTGAGCTCCCAGGCGCCCCTCACTTTACCCTCTCATGTTTCCTTGTTAACTTCCAGCTATCCATTCAGCAACGGGATTACCGACAACGGCCAACAGCTCGGGCCGAATGCCGTGACACTAGCCACCCTGCTGAAATCCAGAGGATACCGCACTGCTGCTTTCGTGGGCGGCTTTGTGCTGGATCGGCGGTTCGGCCTGAATCAAGGATTTGATTTCTACGACAGCCCTTTTGATCTCCATCGGAGGAGGGGGATTGATCCCGGGGACGTCAAGCGGTTGGGAGAAGAGGTTGTTCGTGCCGCCAATCATTGGCTGGAAGAAAATTCCGGCCAACCTTTCTTCCTCTTTCTCCACCTTTACGATTTGCACACTCCGTACGACCTTCCTGCTGCGCTACGCAAGCGATTCCCAGGCCCAGGCTATGAGGCCGAACTGGCTTACGTGGACGAGGTGCTGGGAGGCTTCTGGAGAAAGCGTTGGTCGTCTTTACCTCCGATCACGGCGAAAGCCTCGGCGACCACGGCGAAAGCACGCACGGCTATTTCATTTACCAAAGCACCCTCCGGGTGCCACTCATTATTCACTGGCCTTCGGGGTCAAAAGGGTTTGCAGCTCGAGTGGATGAGCCTGCCAGCTTGCTCGAGGTGGCTCCGACCATTCTGCAATTTGCTGATATCGCGCGGCCGTCAGAATTTCAAGGACGAAGTCTATTGGGATGGTCCACTGAAAAACCGCCTGGTGGGGCTGAAGAGGTTTACAGTGAGAGTCTTTATGCCCGAAATCATTTCGGCTGCAGCTCCTTACAAAGCCTGCGGCTGGGCCGCTACAAATACATCGAGGCGCCCAGGCCTGAATTCTATGATCTGGCCAAAGACCCAGGCGAAACGCAAAATCTCTATCCGTTTAAGAAGTCGTTTGCGCTTTATTTGCGAGAGCGGCTGCAGGCTTTGCGCAGTCGGTTTCGGGTAACTCGCTCGGCTGAATCCAGGCCTCTGAACCCTGAAGCCGTGGCGGCGCTCAATTCGCGCGGTTATGTGGCTGTGAGCCACGCCGCCTCCAACCCGACTGAGTCCCGCCCCGACCCCAAGGACCGGATAGCCGATTCAGAGAGCTATAGCCGTGCCCTCGCTCTGGTTGCCTCGGGCCGCTTGACAGAAGCGAACCTGCGGCTCGAACAGTTGCGGACCAAATTCCCAGACGTCATCGACATCCGCCTCAGTCTGGGAGTCAATCAGCAGAGGTTGAAGCAGCACAAGGAAGCCACTGAAAATTTCCGGCAGGCGTTGAAGCAGGATCCATTATGCGTCCTGGCTCATTTCAATTTGGCGGTCAGCTATTCCGAGCTGCAGCAATTGGACGACGCCATTAAGGAGCTTCAGGCGGTCCTGGCCATTGCGCCCTATTACACGCGGGCCGACGAATTGCTGGGAACCCTCTGGCTACAAAAGAAGGACTACGAGCGGGCGCGCGCTCATTTCAATCACTTGCTGGCCACGGCTCCTGAAGACTACACAGCGCACTATAATCTCGGAGTGCTGGCGACGCTCGAGGGCAAATGGAGTGAGGGGGAACGTCACTTGCGTTCGGCTCTGGCAACCGATCCGAAGTCAGCAGAAGCCTACAATAGCCTGGGCAGTCTTTACCTCCGGCGCGGAGATCTGGACCGGGCGCGCCAGGCGCTGGCAGAAGCCATTCGCCTGGAACCCAAGTTTGCTTGGGCACGCTATAATTTGGGTCTCGTATTTCGACAACAGAAGAGGAACGATGAGGCCGCCCGCGAGTTTCGCGAGGCTCTGGTCGCTGACCCAAAATTCCAGGCAGCCCGCGAGGCCTTGGACCACTTGGAACGCCCTTGACAAGCCTGCCGGTTTCGTCAATTATTGAGCCGTAGGAGGGCTAATGGGACAAGGCATTGAAGGCGACATCCGGCTGGCGTAAACTCCCGAAAACTCGCAACTGTCACTTTCCGATTTGTTGAAAATATTCCCCCTTTGAAGGGGACCAGCGCTTTCGGAGAGCGCTCGAGCCGGCCGCATCAGGGACGGCGGCTTCGCCCCCACCCCCCCCAAGGGATTTTCATAGGAGCCATTCATGCTGCCTGCGACGGCACCATCAAGCATGAAAATGCACATTCCCCTCCACCGGAGGGGTGCAGGGGTGGGTTGTCTCGAATCGGACCAGCCCCGAAGGCTGACGCCTTCTGCCCCTCCCGAGAGGGAATTTTCAGGAGAGACAAGCGATTGATCGAGCTAAAATCGTCACACGAAATTGAGATCTTAAGAGAGTGTAACCAAATCGTGGCCGAGGTCTTGACGACACTGAAAGGCCTGTGTGTTCCAGGGACGACGACCCTGGAACTAGACAAGGTCGCTGAAGACATGACTCAAAAACGGAAGGCCCGAGCGGCTTTTAAGGGATATCACGGCTTCCCGGCTACGCTCTGTACTTCCATTAATGAGGAGGTCGTTCATGGAATTCCGTCCAAGAGAATGTTGAAAGAGGGGGATATCGTCAGCCTTGATTATGGGGTCTGTCATCGCGGGTATTATGGAGATGCCGCCATCACGGTTCCGGTGGGAAACATTCCGGGAGATTTAGAATTCTTGCTGCGGACGACCCGCGAATGCCTGATGCTAGGAATTCAGAATGCCTTTCCAGGTAACCATCTCTCAGATATATCGGCTGCCATCCAGACTCACGCAGAGATTCGTGGATTTTCTTTGGTCAAAGAATTTTCAGGCCATGGCGTTGGTAAGAGTCTCCATGAAGAGCCTGCGGTCTTAAATTATGTCGCTAATGGCCGGGGCATTCTACTCAAGCCTGGTTTGGTTTTAGCTATAGAGCCCATGGTTACTCAAGGGACGGACAAGGTTGTTGTGCTCAAAGATGGCTGGACCGTTGTCACCAAGGACAGAAAATGCGCCGCCCACTTCGAGCACAGTGTGGCGATTACTGAAGATGGGCCTGAAATTCTCAGCCTGATGTAGCTCCCGATATGAGAAGTTGAAATGCATAGCCTTAGAGACATTGCACAGCAGATGGAATTATTCTCCGCCTATCTCAAGCAGAATGGCTTGAAGATGACGCGCCAACGGGAAGTGGTGGTTGAGAGTTTTCTCAGGACTGATGGTCATTTGAGCACAGACGAGCTCTACCAGTTGGTCAAGAAAAAAGACCAGAAGGTTGGATTTACCACGGTTTTCCGGACGCTTAAGGCTCTAACCCATTGTGGCCTGGCTCGGGAGACGGATCTGAGTGATGGCCGCACGCGCTTCGAGCACCTCTATAACCGGCCCCATCACCATCATATTGTTTGCCTGGAGTATAATCGGACCATTGAATTTCTCAGCCCCGAGTTGGAACAACTGCAAGAGCAGATTGTCTCCAGATACCAGTTCAAATCGGTAAGACACCAGTTACAGATTTTTGGCGTTTGCCAGGATTGTCAAAACCAGCGTCCGCGCAAACAAGATGTCTTTGATTCTGACCTGGTGTTTGCCCGGGATGCCCTGCAGATCGCACTGGCCACGGAAAGGAGTGGGGTCAACTTTTATCTTTCCGCCGCGGAGACGTCTACTCATCCTTCCGGGAGGTCCACCTTCCTGAAAATCGCCGAAGAGGAGAAGAGACATCTTCACGAACTGGAGCACGAGTGGGAACAGCTTATCAAGAAA
>QHZQ01000276.1:0-2793 GCA_003224725.1 Acidobacteriota bacterium
TACAGACGCTGACCGCAAACGACATCCTTGACGGACAAGATATTGTGCCAGGCTTCCGCTGTAACGTGGCGGACATATTTGTCTAGGGCACTCGTGCTGCCGGCGGATCGCCATAGTTTCAGCCCTATTTCGTCTGGGCGACTTCGGCGCCTTTTTCCTTCATCAGCGGCCCTGCGTCCATAATACTGCCCTTAAACAAATCGGTCTTTAATTCAAATTTCTGGTTGGCGAGTAGGCTGACTTCAGTCTCGAAGGTTTTGTATCCGGGCAAAGTGATTTTGAAGCGATGTTTCCCAGGAGCCAGCAAGAGCCATTGGCCGGGTCCATCGAATTGATCCACGAAACCCACAAAACGATCATCCACAAAAACCGCCGCCCGGTTTGGGCGGACCAACGTCTTCACTTCGGCAGTTACGTCTGGATATTGAGCCTGCGGGTCCTTTGCCATGGTCACGTTGACAACTTGCCTTTGGCCAGGCTCGAGAAGAACTTTTTGAGTAAAGTCCTTGAATCCGGCTTGGCGAACCACAATCTCATGCTCCCCCGGCAAAAGCAAAACCTTTTTCGACCCCTTTAACTCCTTGAGATATCCCACATATTGACCATCTACCCAAACTCCAGAGGTCTTCTCGACTTTAGAAGCCCCAACGAACTGGATTTCACCCAGGACGTCGTTTCCAGCATAAAGAGTCGTGGTAAGGATTAATATAGAACAAAGCCACAGCATAACACTGCATGATCTCTTCAATGGACCAATCATAATTCCCTCCTTAGATAAGGATAAAGGTCGACACTTCTATATCAATATATTATATTAAATTTACAACCAGAGAATGAGAAGAACTTTCACTATCACGAATTGGCATGACCCCTTTTGGGAACTACTTCAGCAAGCAGCCTGCCATTGTGTCCCACTCCATCTTGCCGTAATTAATTCAACCGTTTAATGAACACCACGCTTTGTTAATGAGGTCCAACTTTTTGTCAAAAAAGTAAATTATGCTCGTGGGAGGAAATAATTCCTTCAAAGTTTAGCTGCCCGTTTAGTACGCTTACTCGGTTTAGTGCCTGCCTGCTTGAAATCCACCGGTAGAGGAGTTATCTATGCCGCGCTGCGGCATACTGGAGTGTGGACATTTGGGGGGCTCGCATTTGGAGTGCGCTGGCTTGAGAGCGCTTTGTTGGCCTGCGGCTTTGACGCAGGCCCCGACTGGCGATGCGAGCAAAAACTGCCAACAAGCGTTTCAGGTGCATTTCGAAGATAAATCATTACGAAACGTGTGTTTCAAGAACGTAGCAAACTTTTCGGTCCTCGTTTGGGGGCGCTGTCAAGCCAGCGCCAATGAAAGCGGCGTCAAGCCGCCGCATTCCAAGAAGCCGCGACCGTTGGTCGTGGCTTAAAAAATGTCCAAACTCTAGTATGCCGCGCTGCGGGACAACGTGGCGATGAAAATTAGTCCCTCCACCGGAGGGGGAGAAATGGGGAGGGCGGGCCTCCTGGGAGCCATCGCCCTAGCAAGGGCTTGCTCCATGAGGCTCGGCGGGAGCCTCGCCCTCCCGACCTACCCCAAAGGCTACGCCTTCTACCCCACCAGGGGATTTTCACGGGAGCGCTGGCTTTTAAATTCGCGAAAATCCTGGAGTGACTTTCCGCCTCAGGTAAAGGTAAAATTCCAACAATTTTTCGAATTTTGTGAGTGGAGAACATCATGTTTATTTTCCGATGTAAGCTATTCTTGTTGGGGTTGCTGGTGGGGTTTACCTCAACTGAGGCCCGAGCCCTGGAAATAGTATCCCTGGCTCTAGGCAAGGATGCCTACAGGGTGGGTGAAAGAGTTCAGTTGCAACTGAATTTGAAAAATGACACGGGGACTGCAGCCAGCGGGATTTCAGGAACGGCGACCCTTAAGGTCGCCGGCGGTTCTCAAGTGCGGCAAGTTACTTTTCTTAGAAATATTTCCGTGGCCCCGGGTGCCAATTTTGAATCGGGTTACCACGAGATCTGGACCATTCCCCAAGATGCTTTGTTGGGACTTTATGAGCTGGAGCTCAGTTTAACGGGCACTCCATCGCCAATCTTGAAGCACTTTGTCGCCTATCGTCAAGACTTGGCACTAGAGCTTCTGGAAACTGAGCGCAGGCAATATGTAGTCGGGGATATCATTCGTGTTCGCGCCATCATCAGAAATCTGGGACAAACACCGCTGAGAAGCTTGAAATTGGTTCTGGGCCGCGGCTACCCGTGGATCAGCGGTTTTGGCAGAGGCACGAGCATCTCCGGAGCTCCCCCGGAACAAGTTTACACCTACCCTAAGCCGATCACGCTGCAACCCGGCCAGGATCTAACGACAGAATGGTTTGACACGATGAAAGCTTCCCTTCCCGGAGAAGACCGACCCGATATTTTCAATATGTTTGGTTGGGTCAGCGACAGTTCGCAAAAGGACCTTTATGATTTGGAGCAAACGAATACCTTCGTAGTGCGTCCCTGGAATTATGTCGGTCCTCTGCCCTACCATCCTTATCAGCATCTTTACAAATTCCTTGACCAAACTGACTATCGTGGGGTCTCTTATCAAGAGATGGATCAGTACGACGATAGCTTGCCGGTAGATACGCCCAAACTAGGCAGTTGGATGGAATTTTGCCCTCATTACGACGACGAGCTGGCCTACTTGCCCTTGGTTCCCCGATCCCAAAAATGGAAGGTGCCGTTTCACCTGGTTCAAATGACGGCAGGCGACGGCAACGTGGAGTCGATCCATCGATATGTGGATGGCATTAGCAACGCAC
>QHZQ01000276.1:2838-16819 GCA_003224725.1 Acidobacteriota bacterium
TCCATGCTTCAGAAATATTTGGCGTCAAGGCAGGCAGGGACGCCACGCACCTGGGACTTCCGGATGGCGGTTTATTGCCCATCTTCCTGGACAATAGCGGCAAGAATTTCTTTATGTTTACCACTGGAACAGATCACACCCCTTACAGTTTTGCTTACAAGAAAAATCTGGCGTACAACCGTGAAGCGATCATTCAGACACTGATTGAACTGATCAAGAAGAATATGCCGGAAGACATCTACACTCCCCATCCTGACGAGGGCCACGGCGACCATCGGACGACGACGTTTTTTGTCCTGGAAGCACTCAGGCGCATGCGTAAGGAAAGTGGCTACGAACCGCGCATCCACGTTGTTGTGGAATATGGAGCCGGTGACTTCCCTAAGGCCCAATATCGCTATGAACCCGAGTCCTTCGAATTTACGGACCGTACCCTCTTGAAGCTTCATTTCGCTTCCTGGGCCTACCAGAGCCAATTTACCATCGGCGAGCGCGGCGGGATTCGGCTCCCCCTCCCGGAACTTCGCAAGCGTGCCAACAGCCGCTGGTTTCGTCTGCTGGGATGGTAGGCTTTGGACCTAACTGCGGAGTTGAACGAGTTGATAATCGTGCAACGCCTTCAGGGGTGGGTCCTTCCCGTCTGGAACAACCCACCCCTACACCCCTCCAGCGGAGGGGAATCATTTTCATCGCCCCCGTGGCGAACCGCAGGATCATGAGGCTCCTGTGTCCATCAGTCCGTCCGGGCTTAGGGATTCGGGATGAGAGTTTTCTCAGTGTAAAAGCTGTTCAATTCCCGCTCTTGTCTCGTAACTCCTTAACCAATGTGTCCGCTTGATAGATCTGGGTCAGAGCCTCCAGAATTCCCTGAGAGTGGACGGCGATGGCACGGCCCTTTTCATCGTCGTATAAGAAGTTCCAGACCAACGAATGGATGTTGCCATCGAAAATGAGTCCGACCAGTTCTCCCTGACGGTTGACCACGGGACTTCCTGAATTTCCTCCAATAATGTCTGCTGTCGAAACAAAATTCAACGGTACTGCCAGATCAAGTTTCGGTTTTCTCTCCATCCATCGTTTAGGCAATTGATAGGGCACTTTGTTTCCGTGCAGCGAGGCACGCTCATAAAGCCCGCTGAAATTTGTTAAAGGGGCAATATTTCTTCCATGGTCTGCATAGCCCTTCACAGTCCCGTAACTGAGTCTTAATGTGAAGGTCGCGTCCGGATAGTTTGACTTTCCTCTCAATTCGAAGATGGCCTTGGCGATGAGGGCATAATTAGCGCGTTCCACACCCTGCACACGGTCTTCATACCGCTTGCGAAGGGCGCGACTATCCTCATCAATCTTCAATGCCAGTCGGATCATTGGATCAGTCGATGTATCTAGCGCCTTCACGCCTTCTTCTGCCAGTTTTCTTCGCTGGTTAACATCTTTGAGAACCGTCTTGGAAATGGCTTCCTCGGCTAGTTGCCGCGGTGTTCTACCGTCCAAAACTTTTTTCACCAGGGGATGATCGCTACCGAGCTGCTCCTGCATAAAGGTCAACGAGTCTGTGAGCTTGCTCTTTTCGAAAGAATCATAAATGGGAGCCGGCGAAAACAGCTCCAATTCCAAAGAGGGCAGGTTCGATTCACGATATTCGCGCAGCCTTTCTGGGTTCGGCTTCTGTTTTTCGGCAGCGAGACGCACCAATGTACGCGCCATCTCAAACAATTGCGCGTCAAAGGCTGCGCCTCCTTCGAACAGAGACCTCTCGCGATAGAACTGCGCCAGTTCCGTTTGGGCCTTCGCTATGGCCTCCCAAGCCCCACCGTAAGCCGCTTGCATTTTTGAATTCGCGGCAACGGCCGTTTGCAGATCTTTCTCTGCAGCGGCTTTCTTCCGCATCAGGGCCGGATCGCGCAGCCCGGCCAGCTCACCGGTGAATGCCTTCAGACTGTTTTCAATACTGAACAAGTCCTCTTTGGCGATGCGCGCATTCTCATTACTCTCCTCACTGAACTGCCGAAGCGCGTCATGCCGGCGACTTAGAAGGCTCAAGAGGAACGGATAACCCTTATCGCGAAGATACTCCAGTCGCGCCAGCGTGTTCATGCGGTTGGTGGAACCGGGGTGACCCGAGACAAACACTAACTCCCCGTCGCGAGCGCCACCGTCGCTCCAGCTTAGGTAATGCCGAATAGAGGCCGGCTTGTCGCTTTCATAGACGCGCAGGAAGGCGACATCCAAGTTATAGCGCGGGTAGGTAAAGTTGTCAGGATCGCCGCCAAAAAACGACGTATCATACTCAGGCGCGAAGACCAGTCTCACGTCGGTGTATTTCTTATACTGATACAGATTGTACACTCCGCCCTGGTAAAGGGTAACGACATCGCAGCGCAACCCCGTTTGGTTGGCGCAATCCTTTTCCAGAGTCGACATTGCGCCACGCTGCGCAGCAAACGTTTGAGCCGAGTCCATTTCTGGCCTCACCGCTTTGTTCACCTGGGCTGTGACATCTTCAATGCCTGTCAAAACATTCAATTCCAGGTCGGGACATTTGGCCTCAGTCGGTCGCGTTGGAGCATAAAAGCCATCTTGCATGTAATCCTTGCCGCCCGAGCTTACCTTTTGGAGACAGTCGGCAGCCACGTGATGATTAGTCATGACTAAGCCATTTGCAGATACGAAAGAACCAGAACCACCATTATTGAAACGCACTGAGCTCATACGCAGATGCTCCAACCACTCATCCCCGGGCTCAAAACCATAGCGTTGCTTCAGTTGAGCTTTGGGAACATTATTAAAAAGCCATAAGCCTTCGTCGGCAACCAAGGGATTTGCCGCCAGAATACAACTGAGGACCGACCATCGTAACCAGCAATAAGGCAAGGAATATCTTTCCATCAGGATCTCTCCACACAAAGATTTTTGATTTACGGCGCCATGAGCCAAAGCCAGGATTAGGTCCGAAGCATAATTTGTTCCGGCGTGGAATTCAATGGGCATTCCCCACCTCAAACTCGACCTCGGCCGAGTGTCAGAGCCATCGTCCACTGTCACGGGTCAGTCTCTCAACCTTGCGCTAAAGCGCGGGGTTCTGAAGTTTGGACATTTTCATTGCCGCGTAGCGGCATCTGAGCGTAGGCCGGCCTTTCAAGGCCGGTCTCGGCAACCCAATCTCCCACGTCGCAGAGCGACGGATGAGATGGGAAACCCCAACGGGGTGCGAGATTCAAGCGCCGCTGGCGCGGCGTGTTCGAGATTTTGGGATTTCGGCGGTAGCGACAGGCATTCCTGCCTGTCAAAGTCGTCTCTGAAGCAGCTCAAGACAGGCAAGAATGCCTGTCTCTACTTAAAATGTCCAATTCTCACAGCGCCGCTGGCGCGGCGCGGGTTCCCGACGGGGGGCACCAAGGTACCGGCCTTGAAAGGCCGGCCTACAGTCAAGCGCCGCGACGCGGCGGCGAAACAGGCGTTTGTGTGCCCAACAAATATAATCAATCGAGAAAACGCTTGTTTCATGGTCGGGACTTGACAACTGCAGGAATCTCAATACGCGTCGTGGTCTGGGGCAGACGCAAAATGTCCAAACTTGAGAACCCTGCGCTAAAGCGCGGGGTCAATGGGCTGCAGCACCCTGTCCGTCCAAGAAGACTTGGACGCAGCCGTGACAGTGGTGGTCTGACCGTTGACTTACAGTATGTGATGGGATATTTTTTCGGCAGTAAGCAGCTCAATTTGTCTTTTTCATTGTAGAAAGCACGGTCCGTGCTTAGGACCACTTGATGAATTCCTCAACTCAACTGCCGATCAAAGCGACCCTGCAAACGGTTACCATCGCGTCTCGGGTAGAACGTCTCCCCCTGTGCGGCTTTCACCGCCGGTTCGTCAGTTTGATCTCATTAGGCGGCTGGTTCGACTTTTACGACATCTTCATGATGGCTTACATCGGCGCTGCCTTGCAACATTCTCAATTTTTGACGCTGCAGGAATTCAGTCACCTGATTGCCGCAGGTTTCTGCGGTATGTTTGTCGGGACTATCATTTTTGGAATGGGCAGCGACTACTTCGGCCGTAGAACTTCTTTTGTTTTGATGCTGCTAATTTACTCAGTTTTTACGCTGTTGGGCGCCTTTGCACCCAATGCCTGGACACTGGTCCTGTTTCGCGGACTGGCCGGCATCGGCATTGGCGCCGAGCTCGTTGTCATCGATACCTATGTCTCGGAGATGGTCCCCAGCCGGGCTCGCGGTCGTTATGTGGCCATCACTCAGTTGGTGGGCTTTACAGCCATCCCCGTAGTGGCCTTCCTGGCCAGACTTATGGTGTCCACTCGTTGGTTGCTGGAAGGTTGGCGCTGGGTCATGGTCATCGGCGCCGTCGGAGCTATCTTCGCCTGGTATCTCAGACGGAGGCTGCCTGAATCTCCACGCTGGTGCGAGTCCGTGGGTCGCCGCGAGCAAGCTGAATTCTTCATGCAAGCCATCGAAAGAGAAGTCGAAATGGAAACTCAGAAAGTCCTGCCTCTCCCTGAACCACTGAGCGTGCGTTCAGTTCAGCACATGCCCCTTCGAGAATTATGGCAGCCGGTTTATCGGGGGCGAACAGTGATGCTCATGGTTTTTCACATGCTCCAGACAATTGGCCTTTATGGGTTCGCCAACTGGGCGCCAACTTACCTGTTGAAGCAAGGAAAAAGTCTTGGTCAATCGCTCGAATACGGTTTTCTCATTGCGCTGGTCAGCCCCATTGGCCCGCTGCTCGGCGTGATCACCGCCGAGCGCCTCGAGCGCAAGCAAGCCTTGGTCGTTTTGTCGTTATTGATGGCCCTCACAGGACTGGGCTTTCCCTACGCCTCAGGGGCATTTGCAATCGTGGGAATTGGCGCCTCTTTGACCGTGTTTAGTTACTGGTTTTCGGCTGTATTGCATGCTTACCAGGCAGAATTGTTTCCCACCCGAGCTCGCGCTACCGGAGTGGGTTTCACTTATAGTTGGAGTCGACTGAGTGCGGTCTTTTCAACTCTAATTATCGCATATCTCTTGAGCAAAGGCGTTCTGGCTGTTTTCATCTTTATGGCTGCGGCTATGATCGGTGTGGCACTGGTGGTCGGCATTTTCGGCCCCAAGACAAACGCTGTGGCTTTGGAAGAAATTTCGGTTTGACAATCGCTGCTACTACCCGATTATGCACCTCCCCTAATGCGCCGAGGGGAAAGAAGACATTGGAGTTAACTCCCTCGCCCCCACTGGGGGAGAGGGTGGTCCGCCGGGTGGCGGACCGGGTGAGGGGAAAGTTGCCCACGCAGCAAGGGTTCTGAAGGTTCCGTTCCTCTTCAGTGCATAATTTGGGTACTAGACTCGTCCTAGCCATTGATACCAACAATAACCCATAAGTTCGTGGCAGGCTCGCTGCAGGTAAATCAATCGTACCTGTGAAGGTGTAGAGAAACTTTGTAGCACATTCAAGCTCCACTCGAACCAGGTCATATCAGGCGGAAAATGTTGCTGCGTCCAGATCAGCGCGGGGGCAGCGACAGGTTCCATTTGCAGCCTTTTGGCTACAGCCATGGAGCGGGAGGTGATAGGCCGAAGTGACCAGGAGAAATGGCCTCGATCCCACAAGCTTCCGAACCTCCATCAGATTCTCGTAAGAATTTTGCGAGTTTCCTTCCACGAAGATATCCCCTGCCGGAATTCCCATCGCTTTGGCAAATTCGGCCATGATCAAGGCCACGGAGGGTTCTCCTTTTCGAAGGATGCCTCCTGACATGAGGAGTTTGACTTTCGGAATCTGATGATAAAGTCGAATCCCTTCCACCAAACGACACACCGTCTCTTCCGAAAGGTTACTGGTTACCGGAGTGGCGGGATGTTCCTCACCGTACCCCGCGAGGACAACAATAGTTGAGATGTTCATCCCAACCTTCGGTTTCAGCAATGGCGGATAGTGCCGCTCCAAAAGTCCTATCGTGATTTCTGCGAGCGGAGAAAAAGTAAACAAAATATAAAGCCACGCCCCTGCCAGCAATAGACGATTCCTCAATTTTGGGTTGCGTTTGATCAAGGTCAGTAAGAAACCCGCAGCGAAAAGCAGGATTAACAGACCCACCGGAGATACAGCGCTTTCAATAACTCGTTTCAAAAACTGCATCGTTTCTAGCCTCAATCCTTGGTTTCGTTCTCCTGCGCAGCAATATTTTCCACATATGTGGAATGGCAGACCTTCTATATAGATCCTGAAGCTCCTTGGCCCCCTGCACAGCAATACTTTTCACAAATGTGGAATGTGCCATCTGTCTTTTCCTTAAGCAAATTCGGTTCCAATTCCTCAATCTAAACGAATTAGAAAAATGGCCGGTACATTGCTGACTAGTGAATACGACAGAGATTTAGCAGATTCCGCCCCTGGAGAGGGTTAAGAACCAATGTCAATAGAAAAAGTGAAGCGTCGTTGCAAAACTCGTCCGAGATTTTTCCTGATGATATCCATAGTAGCCATAGTAGCCATGTTCTCGTTGGGATGGCTCGTCTTAAATCACTACAGAAACTTAGACGACACGCAATTCTCTGGCATTGCATCCGATGAAGGTTCAAATCAAAAATGGTATAGCTTTGACAAGCATTCTCAGTTGTCTTCTTCCAATCATTCCGGCCGTCCAGTTTTTCCCTATTCGGTCATCGAAGGGGGAGTAAGAAATGTCCACGAATTGAGGAACGCCATAGCCCAGGATAAGATTGTTGCAGCCCATTATGCAGACTTCAATCTTGCCAGGGCCCAGATTGTTCAATTAAGAACTGCAAAGGCGGCTTATGTTTCATACCGGGTTAAAAACACTGTTTTTTGGACTAAAAAGAAAATAAGAGTAGCCAAGGGGGAAAGACTGATCACCGACGGGAACAATTACCTCAGGACACGTTGCGGCAACCGCATGTCTGAAGTAGAACATGCAGCAATATCTCCCAATGAACCTACCCAAGAGGTTTTGGATACCCCCTTAACGATGCAGGTGGCATTCCAACCAAACTCCGGAACAGTAGGTCTTGTTCCGAGCTATCCACTACCTCTTCCTGGCGGAGTCTTGGTGGGAGGAACCGTCCTTCCCACCCCTGTCCGACCACCGGGGCCCGGAGGATCACTCGGAGGGCCACCGCCGCCGGGTGGCGGGGGAACTATCCTGCCGCCGAACAGTCCCCCAGGTACTCCGCCTCAAACGCCGCGTGGATCAACTCCTCCGCCGCCACCCGCCAATGGAGGGAGTCCTCCTCCGAGTAGCCCTCCCAGCGCACCGCCTCCTTCGCCCGGTAACACTCCGCCAGGTTCAGGGCCCCCTAACACTCCACCTCCACCACCACCACCAGGAGGGGGTAATTCGGGAACGCCGACAACGCCTCCCACAGGTCAGCCATCTCCACCTACTCCGCCGACTACAGTCGAGATCACCCCACCACCACCGATCGTAGTGGAAACTCCACCTCCGGTGATCATTCCACCACCAGGTTCTGAGCAGGTGACTCCACCCACACCTCCAGCGCCTGTCCCTGAGCCGAGTACTTTGCTGCTCCTTTCTTCCGGTCTGGGAAGCTACCTGATTTATCGAAAGAAATCCAAAAAAGTGCGATAAAAAAATCGTGGCCTGGACTCGGAACAGTCCTGGTGGTTTTCAACCTCGGAGCTCGTTTTCTTCCTTTCCTGCTCCCTGTAGCTCATACTATCCTAACCTAACCAATGGCTCCGACCCTTGGTATCCCGGCACATCGTACTCGTCGTCGTCGTCCTCGCACTCGTCCTCGAACCCCAAAAGTGCGAGGACGAGAACGACGACGATTCCACAAACGAGATCACGTCGCGCCTAAACGGTCTCGAGCCGCCATTCCAGAGAGAGGGTGACCATTCGTGCTCGTACTCTTGCTCCTACTGTTGCTCGGGCTTCGGCCGACTAATCGAGCAGGAGCAAGATGATGTTCTCGCAAACGGATCGTAGGGACTGGCATCCCTGCCTGAGATCGAGTCTGAACCACTCGCAAATGGTCTTGCAAACCTCAAACGTTTCCCTAATAATTGAGCTTTGGCCGAGCTGACCGCTGTGATGTTATTCCGCCGGCAAGATGGTCCTTATGGAGAATACCCGCATTCGGTTTTCACAACATCCCGCCTGGTTGAAAGTACGCTTTCCCGGAGGACCGACTTTTCATAACCTAAAGAGGCTGGTTCGCGATCATGAATTGCACACCGTTTGCGAAAGCGCCAATTGTCCCAACATAGGTGAATGTTGGGAAAAAGGCACAGCCACATTCATGATTCTGGGGAATATTTGCACGCGCCGCTGTGGTTTTTGTGCCGTCAAGACAGGCCGCCCCCAAGGCTATGATCTCGACGAACCCGGGCGCGTGGCGCGAGCCGTTCAAACGCTCAAACTGCGCTATGCGGTGGTGACCTCAGTGGACAGGGATGACCTTGAAGATGAAGGTTCCTGCGTCTTCGCACAAACCATCCTTCAAATCCGCGAACTCAATCCAGGTACTCATGTAGAAGTCTTGATCCCTGACTTCAAGAGCTCAATTCAGAATCTAGAAACTGTTATGGCGGCGAAGCCAGACGTCCTGGCCCACAACCTGGACACCGTTCCCCGCTTGTATCCAAGAGTCAAGCCCAAATCCTCCTATCAGCATTCGTTAAGCCTTCTTTATTACGTGAAAGACAAGGCTCCCCACATCAAAACCAAAGTGGGATTTATGCTCGGCCTTGGAGAAGAGATCGAAGAAATTTACCAAGGCATGGACGATGTCCTGACTGCCAGAGTTGACATTTTGACGATTGGTCAATATCTGCGCCCTTCTTTGAAACACTTACCCCTTCTCAAACATTATCATCCAGACGAATTCAAGGAGCTAAAACGGATCGGCGAAGCCAAGGGGATCCCCCACGTCGAGTCTGGCCCCTTGGTCCGTAGCTCCTACCACGCAGCCGAGCAGGTGCAGCAGCTGATGGGAAACCTGAATTCATAGCTGTTTGAGAGCCTGAATTATTAATCAAACCCTATTTTCGGTAGGTTTTCGTGTTAGACTTGCCTTAACCTCAAGTCAGGCTTGGGTGCAGCAACGGGTGGGGGTTTAAGAGTTGTACTCGTATTTTCATGGTGCTCGTTCTTCAAACCTATTCCAGAGATCGGGATGCAGCGAATGAATATTCATAAGAGGATAAATCTTTTTGCCAGCTATCTTGTATTCTCCTCACTGGTGGTGGTTCTAGGTTCTTGCGCCGGTTCCAGCGCCTTCAAGCGCGGAAAAAAGTTTGAAAGAATGAAAAACTACGATGAAGCTTTGCAGAACTTTGAGCAGGCTCTTCAGAAGGAACCCCGCAATATCGAGTATCGACTTTATCATGAACGGGCCCGCTTCGAAGCCGCCATTGCTCATTTTGATCAGGGACGCAAGCTCCGGGAGGCGGGCAACTTGGAAGAATCCCTGGCTGAATTCCAGAGAGCCTCTGCCATAGACCCTTCCAACTCCCTGGCCGCTCAGGAAGTAAGGTCGGTCCAAAAAATGATTCAAGACCAGCAGAAATTGCAGGAAGAGGATAAGAAGAAACTCGGTGACATCATTGAGAAAAACAAAGTCACGGGATCCAGGGAAATATTGAACCCGACGCTTAATACGCCCATCGTGCTTAAACTTACTAAGGACTTAAAAACAGCCTACGAAACCATTGCCAAGCTGGGAGGAATCAATGTCATCTTTGACAGCGACCTGGGCCCCAAGCTGCAGACCCAGACTCCTCTGGACCTCAATAATGTTACCCTTATTGAAGCCCTCGATCTGCTGGCCCTGCAGACCAAGACCTATTGGACCGCCGTCAACAAAAACACCATCCTGGTAGCCACTGATAACCAGCAGACCCGACAACTTTATGAAGAGCAGGTCATCAAAACTTTTTATCTGGGCAATTCCCTGGCAGCCACCGACCTGGCCGAAACCATCACCATGCTTCGGCTCCTGCTGACCTTGAGCAAGGTGGCTCCTATCACTGCCCAAAATGCCATTGTGGTGCGAGACACACCAGACAAGATTGCCATGGCCGAAAAGATTTTGCAGTCTATTGATAAGGCCAAACCCGAAGTCTTAATTGATATAGCAGTGCTTGAAGTAGACCGAAGTGTTGATCGTACTTTGGGTCTTCAACCTCCCTCATCGACGTCGGCAACCTTTTCTAGCGGGACGACGACTACGACCACGGGCACTGGCGGGACGACGAATACGACCACGACGCCGAACAATACCGTTCCGATTAAGAATTTGGGTAAAATAGGGAGCGGCAATTTCAGTATAACCATTCCCTCCAGTAGCTTGGATGCTGTCTACAAGCGGACCCATGCAAGGGTCTTGCAAAATCCAAGCATAAGAGCGGCAGATGGGAAACAAGCCAGGCGGCCGGTAGCACAAGGGAGTTTTCAACCCACTTTTGCTGGAAATACAGGAGGCACGCCCGTGGTCAACTTTACTACTATTGACATTGGCGTGAATCTCGATATGACTCCCCGAGTTCTACTCAACCGGGACATTGCCATGACCATCTCGATACAAGTCAGTGCTACTGCGGGAAGTGTAAGTTTTAGCGGGCTGGAATACCCGATTTTGACCAATAGGGAAATCCAGCACGACATTCGCCTCAAAGAAGGCGAATCCAGCGTCATTGGCGGCATTATTACAGATTCTGATAATATTACAGTCAGTGGTGTTGCTGGTCTGAGCAAGATTCCTTTGCTGCGATATCTATTTTCAACTGAGTCAAAAAACAGGACTGAGGCTGAAATCATCATCGTGATCACTCCGCACATTGTTCGTTTACCCGAATACTTAGAAGACGATTATGCTTCCATCGCTCTTCTGGGCGCAGGAAACAGTCCCAAGTATATAGGGCGTCCTATCCACCTTTTAGGCGATAATGTCCCAGCCGGCAAGGCGGCTCAGGCGGGACCCGGTCAGCCTGCAACTGCACCTGGGCCAGGGGGGCCGTCTGCCACTCCGGCGCAAGCAAAGGTCCCACCTGCGACTGTCCCTCGTCTGGCCGCTGTCAAATTGACCCCTTCGAGCGCAGAAGTAGCCGTTGGTTCTCGAGTCGGGGTGTCGGCTATGATTGAAAATGCCCAGAATGTCTACGCGCTCTCCTTCAATCTCGCTTTTGATCCCAAAGTGTTAAAATTAGTGGAGGTTCAAAACGGAGGGTTCTTGAGCAGTGACGGAAAAATCATTGCCTTGGCGCCGCGGATTGAAAACGAGACGGGACAAGCCGTGGTTTCGATAACCCGTCCGCCGGAAAGCGCAGGAATGAGTGGGAATGGTGTGTTGCTGAATCTAGTCTTTGAAACTTTAACTGCCGGGACGTCGACCATTTCTTTCACTCAGGCTAACATTCGCGATCTTAGTCAGACGACACTGCCAGCCAGTTTCTCCAGCACCCAGATGAGGGTGAAATGAAGAACATGAAGAGTGAAGCGTGATTCGTGAGAAGGGTGGTAGGTCAAAAGAAGAAATATTGGATAAAAAAACTCCAGGAACCATGGGAGTTCGAAATGAAGCCATAGCCTCGATTACAGGGCTAACCATAAATCGAGACTCCAGTATCATTTGCTGCCAAAGAAGTTCTAGAATCGGTCAAGTTTGTCTCACTGCCGAAGGTTACCCCTCATCCCCAGCCCCTCTCCCCAGGGGAGAGGGTGGCCGAAGGCCGGGTGAGGGGATGAGCTTCTTACGAGATTCTAACCTCGGCGGTACGAGGTTGCTCGCTATATTGTTCAGCTCAATCGGCAATCGGCAATCGGCAATCCGCAATTGTCGAGGCCTAACGTTAGTGGAGTTGATAGCCACGGTGACAATCGTTAGCCTCCTCTCGCTGGCAGCTTTGCCCCTGGCGAAGATTTCCATTAAGCGCGAGAAGGAGACGGAACTAAGACGAGATTTGAGGCAAATGCGCGAGGCCATTGATCGTTACAAGGATTTTGCGGACCGTGGCTTTATCGAAGTGAAGTTCGGATCGGATGGTTACCCACCAGATTTGGAAACTTTGGTGAAAGGCGTCAACCAGCTTAACGCCGTTGACAAGAGGTTGCGCTTTCTGCGCCGCATCCCCATCGATCCGATGACAGGTAAGCCTGAGTGGGGGCTGCGCTCGTCGCAGGACAGCCACGATTCAACAAGTTTTGGGGGACAAAATGTCTATGATGTCTACACCAAGAGCCAGGGAGTGGCACTAGATGGGAGCAAATACGCTGAATGGTGAAGAGGTGGGATTATGAAAGGAGACAAAAACAAAGCCCGTGGTTTTACGATGATCGAACTGATGATTGTTCTCACTATCATTTCGATCCTGGTAAGCATCGCGATTCCCATCGCTAACTCTGCCATCTTACGCGCCAGGGAAGCAGTTCTACAAAGCGATCTCCATACCCTGCGAACCCTCATCGATCAATATACCGCTGACAAGCTGAAAGCTCCGCAGTCGCTGGATGATCTCGTCACCGCCGGGTACCTGCGATCGATTCCCAAAGATCCCATCACCAATGCCGCCGATTGGGAAGTCGTAATGGAAGACACCACCCTCTTTCCTGAGCAAACCGAGGTGGGCATTTCAGATGTTCACAGCGGTTCCAATGCTACCGCTGCGGATGGTAGGCTGTATAGCACATGGTAAGCAAGGCAGCAAACGCGATGGATGGGGAGCTTGAAGATGAGTGCGTTAAGTGCTCGAAGCCCCCTTTCCATCAGCCTCAGGAACGGACAGACTAACCGCATTGCATTTCTCCTGCAGAGCAGATCGGCGGCTAGCTCTTAATCTGAATCGCTCTTCGGACTCGTCTGACTCTGGGACGAGTCACCTATCTTGCGGATCAAGCGGACCTCGCTCCGCACGCTCGTGAGTCCGCTACCCTTCGTCCCTTGGTCTTCGAGCTCGAGTTCCCGCTGATCCGCCGCCCGGCGTGGGAAAACCCAATGAAATGGAGTTTTCATCGTGACCGCGCCTTTCGTCAAGATCGATACCCACCAGCACTTCTGGCATTACAACCCGGATGAATACGGCTGGATGGGGCCTCATATGAGTCAGCTTAAGAAAGACCATTTGCCGGCTGATCTCCTCCCGCTGCTGCAATCTTCCAGAATTGACGGCACCATTGCCGTTCAAGCGCGGCAGTGCGTCGAGGAAAGCCGGTGGCTGCTAGAGTTAGCCGATCAACATAATTTTATCAAGGGGGTTGTAGGGTGGGTTGATGTATGCAGCCCGAAGTTAAGAGAGCACCTGGAGCTCTTTGCCAGTCACCCCAAGTACCGCGGCGTTCGTCACGTGGTGCAGGACGAACCGGACGATCGCTTCATGATGCGGAGCGACTTTCGTCGTGGTATCGGCCAGTTGAGAGAATTTAATCTGACTTATGACCTGCTACTTTTCCCTCGTCATTTACCTGTCGCCTGCGAACTGGTCAGGCAATTTCCGCAACAACCTTTTGTAGTGGATCATCTTGCCAAACCCCTGATCAAGGGACATCAGCTCCAGCCCTGGGAAAGCGATATCCGTCGTCTGGCCCGCTTCGAGAATGTCTATTGCAAAATTTCCGGAATGGTGACCGAGTCTGACTGGGACAACTGGAATTCTATGGATTTCAGGCCTTACCTCGACGTTGTGTTGGAAAGCTTTGGAACCAGGCGCCTCATGCTAGGCTCAGACTGGCCCGTTTGCACGCTCGCCGGCACCTATAGCGAGGTTATGCAAATTGTCTCCGACTACGTTGGCCAACTATCCAGGGACGAGCAGGCTGAGGTCTGGCATGTGAATGCCAGGCAGTTTTACGGGATTGGTGAATAAACCACTCACCCTCAAGATGTTGAAATAACCCAATTGCCAACTTAGACGGCAGATGTTCCTCGCATTCATCGAAATCCTCACCCGCCTGAATTCCGAAACTCACGTGAATTTCGGAACAACGGGTTTCGTCTGTTCTGGC
>QHZQ01000277.1 GCA_003224725.1 Acidobacteriota bacterium
TTCCCGGTCGGCGCTGCAACGCTTCGAGAAGGTGGTGGCGGAGTCACCTGCTTTCAAAACCTTGCACGATCGTTACGGTGATGGTCTGTCTGATTTTATTGGCGAACGTTTAGAAGTTGTGGAAGGGGATGTCAGCGAACCACAGTTCGGGTTGGAAGACAAGACGGTGGCATCTCTCCAGGCAAATCTCGATCTCATCGTCAATTCGGCCGGTTTGACCGACTTCAACCCCGATCTACGGCTTGCCCTCTCCACCAATGCTGATAGTGCGCTGCATCTGGTGGATTTCCTGGACAAATGCGATCATGCGGGACTGATCCACGTTTCCACCTGTTTCGTCAACGGAAGGACCGATGGCCGGGTCCCCGAAGAACTGTGCCCAAACTATACGCCGGGGGAGCATCCCGACTTTAACGCACGCTCGGAATGGCAGTACCTGCATGAAGCGCTTGATCGCATCACTCGGCAATCTGAAAGTTCAAGGGTGACTGAGCAGTTTCGCCTCGAGGCTCTGGGCAGCCACAACCAGGACGAGGCTCCTACCGCAGATACGCGTAGTCTGCAAAACCGGGTGCGCAAGATTCGCACCCGTTGGATTCGGGAGCAGCTTATCGAGCTGGGAATCAGTCGCGCCCACAGTTGGGGGTGGCCCAACATTTACACTTACACTAAGAGCTTAGGGGAGTCGCTGTTGTCGCTGGAGGGCGGAAATCTACCGATAGCCATTGTGCGGCCGTCCATTGTCGAGTCTTCGTTGAGTCAACCCTTCCGCGGCTGGAATGAGGGTGTCAACACGACAGCGCCCTTGTCCTACTTGCTGGGCACGTACTTCCGGCAACTGCCTTCGAATAAACGCAAACGGCTCGACGTCATTCCGGTAGACCTGGTTTGCCGCGGCCTGACGCTCGTGGCCGCCGCTGTGATGGCACGCTGCCACGAGAAGGTCTACCAACTGGCTACTTCTGCCACCAATCCCTCGGACATGAGACGCGCTATTGAATTGACTTGCCTGGCCCACCGAAAACACTACCGGTCTCTGGAAGGATTGGAACACTGGCTGCGTGCCCGTTGCGACACGATTGCGGTGTCCAAAACTCGCTACCGC
The DNA here is from genome assembly GCA_003224725.1 of Acidobacteriota bacterium. GTDB lineage: Bacteria > Acidobacteriota > Terriglobia > Versatilivoradales > Versatilivoraceae > QHZQ01. The sequence goes on from QHZQ01000277.1 coordinate 1,106, forward strand.
AATGTTTCCTTGCCCCGTTTCAGGAAGCTGCTGCAGGGTCTGCAGCGGATCCTCGCCAGCGTGGCTTTTGAAGGGGAAAGTTTGGCTCGTAAACAAAGGGCTCTGGATAAAGTCCATAAAGTGATTGAGCTTTACGAGCCATTCATCCTGGACAATGAATATTTTTTTGCAGCCGATCATGTCAAGCTCCTGTCCCAAATGCTGCCCCAGGACGAAATCGAAGCCTTCGGCTACGATTCCGGAGGGATCGACTGGTACGATTACTGGATTAATCTTCACCTGCCCGCTTTGCGGCGTTGGACCTACCCTCTGATTGAAGGTCGGCGCCCCGAAACCGGGCTGCTCCCTCGAAACTTCAAGTTGCCGATACGTTCAGAGTCTGTCATGCCTGGCTCGTCGGTTCAAGTGCGGTCTGCGCCGGCGTCATCGCGATCGGCTAGAGCCGCCGGCGCCGGCCCAAACGACCAACTGCGGCGACTAACTCAGGGTGGAGATTAAGACAGATCATGGCAACTTTCATCACAGGCTCCACAGGTTATCTGGGTGCCCACGTCGCTTTTGGATTGTTGCAAAGCCACTCCGAAAATCTCAATCTTTTGATCCGTGCCAAAGACCGCCGCGAAGCTGAAATGAAGTTGTGGCATGCCATGCAACTTCACGTGGATTTCCCGCTCTTCCAGCATTGGCTCAATTCCTGCATCCAAATCTTTCTGGGAGATATCACTAAGCCGCGCTTTGGCCTGAACAACGGTGATTACGATCGCCTGGTGAAGTCCACCGGTGCGGTGCTCCATTGCGCCGCCTCGTTAAATCGTAAATCGGAAAAAACATGTCTCAATGTCAACTTGCGAGGCACCTTAGAAGTGTTGCAGCTTTCGCGCAGGATTGTGTCAGACCATGGACTGCGCCGCTTCAGCCATGTCAGTACCGTGGCGGTGGCGGGCATTCGAAGCAATGAAGTGGTACGTGAAGAAGAAGCGATCGACTGGGAACGTTCCGATTATGACCCTTATGCACGTACCAAAAAATTCTGCGAACACATGATCCGCGAGCTATTGCCGGACGTGCCCTTCACCATCTTTCGGCCCAGCATCGTGCTGGGAGACAGCCGTCATCCCGAAACCACCCAATTTGACATGGAGGCTTTTGTCTTGCTAGCCCGATTGCCCCTGTTAGTGCTTCGCCCAACGGACCGGCTTGACATTGTGCCCGTGGATTTCGTCGCCGAATCTATTATAAAGCTGCACCAGAAGGAAAAACCGCTGCACGACACCTACCACCTTTCCTCCGGCCTGAATTCTCAGACCTGCCGCGAAATCACCGATGCCTTGAGCGCGGCACGCCACAAGCGAGGTCCTATCTATTTCCCCCTGTTGCTGCGCCCTTTCAGTGCAGCAGTCAACAGTTTGTCTAACCGTCGAGGAACTTCTGTCGGTTATCTGGCGTCTTTGCTTAAAGTATTCTTGCCCTACCTCGTTTGGAATACCGTGTTCGACAACAGTCGTGTGGTCAACGAGACAGGAAAAACCCCGGCAAGGTTCACCGACTACTGCTATCCCTTGTACAAGTTTTCGACCGAAAACCGCTTCACATACCCCTACCGGGAATGGCCCGTTGCCACTGAGAGGACCGCTTCATGATGGATTTGGTTTTGGAGAGCTGGGTTTGCAGCCTCATCGAGCTCTCGAAAATCCGTTGGATGTTGGGGGTGGGAAAACCCTGGACTCCCGGAACCCGGCTGAAATTGCTCTTTGCAGGTTACAACGGCAATCGCAACACGGGTTCAGACGTGAGGGTCGAAGAGATGATCCGCCAGGTTCGCAGGATTCTCGGCGACGACCATCTCGAGCTGAGTGTCCTATCCCACAATCTCGAGCTGTCCGGTGGCTATTTTCAAACCGCCCGGCAAGTCAAGCTCCCCGACATCTTTCCCCCTTTTCTCTTCCGTGAGATAAGCGGGTATCATGGCGTGGTCGCCTGCGAAGGGTCCATGTTTAAAAGTAAGTTCGCCAACGCCCTGACCGCCATGATGATCGGTTCCCTGGGCATCGCGGCCGCGCAGAATAAGCTTTCTGTGGGGTATGGAGCAGAAGCAGGACACATGGACCGGTTTCTACAAAAGATGTGCCGGCGTTACTGCGCCGATTCGCTGGTCATCACTCGCAATGAGGAATCCCAGTCGGTGCTGGGACGGCTGGGTGTCTCCACTGAGCTGGGAACCGACACCGCCTGGACTTTTGAGCCTCTGGGTGCTGAATACGGAGAACAGGTATTGCGACAAGCCGGATGGGATGGGCGCACCCTCATCCTCGGGCTCTGTCCTATTAACCCTTTCTGGTGGCCGGTTCGCCCCTCCCTGGTCAAGCTGACCTTGCGGAAAACCCTGGGGCTCTACTTAGAGAGTCACTATCGCTCTATTTACTTCCACAACGACGGGACTCAGGTCAAAGCAGCCTTTCACCGCTACCTGACCGCCTTTGCTAATGGAGTGGCCGCCTTTGGCCGCGACCATCGGGTCTTTCCTGTCCTAATCGGAATGGAGGCTCTTGACCGCCGGGCTTGCGAAATCATGAGTGAGCGGCTAGGCGGGCTGCCCCTTTTCATCTCTGACCAATATGACATGTACCAGTTGGTGAGCATTCTGCGTTGCTGCCACTTGCTGGTCTCGTCTCGCTATCATGGTATCGTCACCTGTATGGCTGCGCTCGTTCCTTCGGCCGGAGTCACGATGGATGAGCGCATACGCAATCTGATGCGCGAACGTGGCCATACCGATTTGTTGCTGGAAGTAGACGATCCAGACCTGGAAGTGAAGCTGGTCGGAGTCCTGAAAAGGCTGCTTAAAGACAGCCAGGAAATTAGAAGGGGTATCGGTCGCACCGTGGTTTCTAACCTCAAAGCCATGGCGCGAATGGGAGTTTATTTCCAAGAACATGTCCAGCACCGCTACCCGGAGTTTCCGCTCTCGACCGGCCATCTGTCCTGGGATGACTTCCTTCCAGTTCTCAGCCCCAACCTGCAGAAACTCGTGGAAACCTACGACGAAGGATGAATTTTCTCCAAAAGATTTTTGAAAATTTGGCGTTATTGCCAGCCAAACCGATCCTCCAAGAAGTTCGGGATGGACAGCTTGTTTCGACATCCGGTTCCGAGTTACTAGAGCATATCGTCCAAGCGCGTCGGTACCTCACTCTGGCTGGACTGCGACCGGGTCAGCGCTGCGTGCTGTTAGCGCCAAACAGCAGCCGCTGGGTGGCTCTTGATCTGGCGATCATGGCTGAAGGTGCTATCGTCGTCCCGTTGTATTCGCGTCAGGCTCCGGAGGAACTGGTTTCGATGATGAAGGATTGCTCTCCCAGTTTGATCTGCTGCAGCGATCAACAGCTCCGGGATAGTGTGCTTTCGCGCTGGTCAAAGGCTCCGCGGGTGTTGCTGTTTGACAAGATATTTGCAATGATCCCGGAAGAGCCCTTGCAAGGGGCAGCCGCAATTCACGCCAGTCGCATTTCTTCACTGTTGAGTGCAGAGGCGCAGACTCCTAGGGACTTGAAGGACGGTACTCCCATCACTATCATGTATACTTCGGGAACCTCCACTGAAGCCAAGGGAGTCGTTTTGAACGTAGGCAATGTCACCTTCATGCTGCAGCGCACCCAACAACGCTTGGAAGAACTGATGCGGGATGTGCCTAAAGAGGGGGATGACCGGGTTTTTCATTATCTCTTTTTTTGTTTTACAGGCTCCTGGATCCTGTTGCTGACCTGTCTGTTTCGCAATAACTGCCTGATGCTGTCCATGGATTTGAATAAGCTGGCGGAGGAAATGGGAATAGCAAGACCCCACTACTTCTTGAACGTGCCAGCTTTGCTGGAGCGGATGCAAAAAGGTATCAAAATCCAGTTGCAGCAAAAAGGCGGCGTTGAGCTGGCCTTATTCCAACGGGGCCAGTCCGCCTGGTGGAAACATCGCAACAGACAGAAAGGCTGGCTCGACGGGCTTTGGCTGAAGCTGGCGGAATCGCTGGTTTTTCCAAAAATCAAACAGCACCTCAGCCCGAACCTGCAAGCTTTAATCTGCGGCTCCGCTCCTCTGGCTGAGGAAACACAATTATTTTTTCAAATGCTCGGAATCCCTGTGTTGCAAGTTTACGGGCTGACCGAAACGACGGCCATATGTACTATGGATGACGTTCAGGAAGTTACGCCCGGTCGGGTGGGGCCGGCTATTCCTGGCATTGAGATGAAGTTGGGTGATCATGATGAAATTCTGGTGCGCGGTCCCAATGTTTTCCCCGGCTACTGGAACCGGCCCCAGGAAACGGCCGAGGCGATTAAGGACGGTTGGCTTCATACTGGGGACCAGGGACAGGTAGACGAGCGAGGTAACTGGAAAATTGTCGGTCGTTTGAAGGACCTGATCATCACCAGCGGCGGCCACAATGTCAGCCC
>QHZQ01000278.1 GCA_003224725.1 Acidobacteriota bacterium
TGACGTCCACCGGTGTGAACCCAGTGATGGCAAAGTGAGCGCGGTACTTGCCAGGCACAAGATCGACCGCCCGATAATAACAGGTGCTATTGGTCTTGGTTGGTACCGCGATGTTGGTCTCCACATTGGTGATAGTCACATCCACCTCAGGCACGACCGCGCCCTGGGGATCCGTCAGAATGCCCTCGATGATGCCCCGATTCAACTGGGCATGGAGAGTGACCGTGAAAGACACCAGGAGCGATGCCAACACGGCAACCAGCCGTATAGATCGGTGCGACTTCATGTCAAACCTCCTTATTTGATCAAAGGTCGACAAAGTTCCTTTGAACCCAGGATTTGTTTTTGCTGTGTCAACCCGCAGCCAAAAGACGCTTCCGAGAAAGGGATTTTTTTTATCGATGGATGAATTGAGTCAGGCATGACTCAGTCTAAGACTTAAAAGCTGACACTCGGTTTCACAAATAATACGGTCGCCAATATTGCCCCGCTTCAAGCACTATGAATGCTTCAATCTCCTCGCAAGGGGACTTGCCTCAATTCCCCTCCAATGGAGGTGGGTCGATTCAGGAAACTGGCGGAGAAGAAGCTGGAAAAGTCACCGTCTTTACGAATTAGAGCACTTAACTGCGGGTTCCAGATATTGAATTACTACAAATTTTATTGGGAGCGGTTGGCTTGTCAAGCCCCATCCGCAAGAATGCCGCTATTCGTCCAACCTGTTGGACACTTTCTAACCAGGCAAGGGCTCGACGGTTTTCTCTCGCGGACTTTTGTGACATCTGGAACGCGGGAAGCACGTTTCCGGAAAGCACACCACCTGTCATTTACCCCGCTGGACACTGCCGCCTTGGGTTCTCTCGACCCCTCGGTAGAGGTAGACCGGGTGCAGAAAATGAAGGAGACGACAATACGCTCTTCTAGACTAGCGAGCCGATGACTGATTGCCAGAAAGCGTGATGAGAATCGATGGAGGCGATAAGGCTTGGCTTCAGTGTGACCACAAGCCGGCGAAGAGCCCACGGCTCGCCGACAGCGCTCACCGTGGCTATCTGTGACCAAGCCGTCAGGTTTGTCAAGCCCAACTCAAAAATGGCGCCGTTCGTCCAACATGTCGCGGCTACCCGGACAACGCGAGCATGATAGTTCTGACCGCACCTGAAGAGGTGAGTGGACTCTTGGGAAGGAATCGGAACTCGAAATACATTTCTGTAATTGTGAAACGCTGTACTAATTTTGGACCGTGAAGGAGCTTTACCAGTTCGTAATTATCTCCCCTCTTTGCTATCGGGTCAGGAATTTTTGCGATTTGGCATCCGGGCTGCTACGTCCTGTCTGTCCCTCGCCACAAGCGCGGAACAGATTTGTCAAGTTTGAGGCTTCTATGCAGAAGAGCGTTAGGATTCTTGAAGTGCATGAAGACAGCGATACTCGGAGCCAGTTATTCCAGATTCATGAGCTAGATCCACTCTACAAGATTGACCGGATTGTCTACCGAGAAAAGTCTCGGGAGGGCTGGTTCAAAGAAATCAGCCCAGAGCTTTATTTCGAGCGGGTCAAGAAATTAGGGACCGTTGTCCCTAGCAAAACCATTTTGTGCTGACGAACCACGCTGGGGTCTCGACTTCATGATCCCAGGTTTCTTTCCAAAACAGCTGCGTTGTTGCCGGAACCGCTCATGCTGCCTGCGACGGCACCACCAAGAAATGAATCCCCCTTCTAATTCTAAAGGGAAGGTGTGAAGAAATCGGCAGGGCGAGCCTCCTGGCGAGCCGTCGCCCACCAAGTCCTTGCCCCCATGAGGCAAGGCGGGAGCCTCGCCCTCTCAATCTCCGCCGGTCTTTAATTTCTTCACACCTTCAGGGGCGCACGGAGATGTCCTGTGGTGACTATTGCACTGGAAAGCCGGAGGACACCCCCTACATCCCCTTTGACAGGGTGGATTTTCAGGGGAACCAAGCTGGGTCTCAACCACAGACCAGAGTTTCCCGTTGAATCTCGATCCTATCGATGGCCCGAGCTTTTCAGTGGCGGCGTGGGATCAAATGACCAGACTCGGGCTGTTATTCCGTCGCCAACGCCTCGCGCCGCTCGCGGTGGTATTCCGCCAGCTTTGCGTTGGCCGAAGTGATGGTCTCCAGCTCATCAGCAATTCTGGCCAAGTCCTTCCCAGGAACCACCACGTAAAGCTCGTCCTCCCCGAGGTCGGTATAGACACGATTACCCACACAACCCGTGCTCGCGATCACACCGTGGACAAGCGAGGCGGCCAGCGCCATACACGTCGGGCGTCCCAGGAAGGGAACCTTAGACGCGATACCCGCGCGTAGGGCGGTCTCCTGCAAAAGCATCACTCGCCCCGGGCGGCCCACGAAGAGCACTACGTCAGGGTCCACCGGCGTATCTCCCAGAGGTGAGTAAATTACGGCACCCGGCGTTTTGGGCAGCCGTGAGACATGGGGGATTTCCTCTGTCCTGATATAGCCAATGCTGGTCACGAAGGAGAGAGTCTGGTCGAGTTCCGCGGCGCGTTCGGGCGGGAGCGGGATGTTATGCGTGTAGCTGCCGATTGCACAGTTGTAATGATCACCGGGAACGGTGTAAAAGGTTTGCCCTTCCGCGGACACACGCCAGAAACTACACCCAGAGGGCTGCGTTCCGAGAAACCTTGACACCCCGGGGGGCGGGGATTCTCGGAATGTGACAGCGACAGGGCGGCGCTTAAGGCTGAGTGCCTGGGAAAGTTGTCGCTCCAGGCTGGTATAATTCGTCACCTTCTGTACTCCTTTGGTCCAATTGTTCTATTAGCCCGAATTCCGAAGTTGTGGGCATGAAAAACATGTCACGGGCTGGGGATGAGCCACCCTCACCCGCCCTGTGAAGGCTTATCAAGCCTTCACCCCTCTCCCACGAGGCCCACGAGGAGAGGGAACAAGAAAATTAGATGGACTCTCCCCTCGCCCTTTGGGAGAGGCATGGGAGCTTTGAGAAAGCTCCCTGGGTGAGGGATTGAAGCCAATGCAAAACCCAACCCCTCAAGGCACCATTTTGCCAGGTGAGGTCTCGCAAAACACCGAATCACAGGGAAAGATCCCTTTCTCCTGCTGAGGGGAATGACTTATTGACTGCCAGGTGATCCAGGAGGTCCCATCTCTCCCCTTTCCCCAGTTGGTCCTGGCCGTCCTGGCGGACCTGGAGCACCTTGAGGTCCTGGCGGACCCGCATCGCCCCTCTCACCTTTGGCGCCACCAGGGCCTGGATCCCCACGGTCTCCCTTGGGACCAGGAGGTCCCATCTGCCCTCTCTCCCCTCGGGCTCCAGGGGGCCCTGGAGGTCCCTGCGACCCTGGAGCACCCGGATCCCCCTTTTCGCCTCTTGGCCCTGCAGGGCCTGGCTCTCCGCGGTCACCCCTGGGACCAGGCAATCCTGGCCTCAATGAAAATTCCGCTAACGCTCTCTCTAGCTTCACGACCCGCTGCTCTAACTCTGCGACCAAATAGGCAGCGGCGGGTTTCTTCTGTTTTGCGGTTGCCTGTTTGGCCGAGGTCTTCTTGACCATGGCGCTTGTTTTCTTGCGCCCGGATATGTTCGCCTTCCTTCCTTTCCTTGCTACTTTCGCCATTTTATGTTCTCCCTTCTTGCCGATGACAGATGTTTGGAGGCTTCATAGGCTATCAGGTGCCTAATTGCACTCTGCCCAGGCATAACACCACGAAACTTGAAATAGACTCAGACCCAATCAGACCCAATATGAACAAACTAACACTAATCGCAGAAGAGTATCAACATATTAGGTTGCAATTGATATAGGTTGCAATTGGGGACTTCTTTTTTGAAGAGGATGTCTGCGGTGAAAAAGATTCAATGGGTACCTGCCCACCGAAATGGGTAAATGCCTTGAATAGCGGCTCGTTTCGTGTCTCTTTCTAAGCCCTAAACCGTCTGATATGTCTTTCTGGCGTACCTTACTGTTAAGTTTCTGTTAAAACATCGGGGATTCCCTTATCTCCCGTCAGGATTTCCATGATGACAAAAACAGGGGACTCCCCGATTGAAAAGCGGTTTGGGGCTCTTTATCATTTGAGAGGAATTTATGATAGATCAGGGAGTTGGTCGCAGCAAGCATAAGTGGTGGGGTTGAGGAGAACCTCCAGCGTTTAGCCTTATTCCTTAAATTTATCCCCACTGCAAGATAGAATCCTTGCAAGTGACACAGCGATAGCTTTGCCGACTTTCTTGAAGTCAGATGACGTCCTGGAGGGGAAGGCGGATTCTCGATGGCCGGATTGACCACATCCCTCCAGCTTTGCCAGGGACCATGATGCGAGCAGGCGGTTTGCTTTGCTTGGACCGATGTCAGACACCGCAGCAGGGGAAACTTTATGCCGAGTGAAACCGGATGACGATCGCTGACACCTCAACTCCTGTCGTGGTCATGGCCTCTGGGCATCATACCGGCCTCGCGCTCACCCGCAGCCTCGGTCGGCTGGGGGTACCTGTATTCAACGTAGATTCGACTCGCTCCCCTGCTCTCTCCTCCCGATATTGCCGGGGCAAGTTTATCTGGGATTTCGACAATGTCCCGCCTGAGAAGTCCGTGGAGTACCTGACGGATGTTGCTCGCGAGGTGGGCCGGCGGTGCATCCTGATTCCGACAACCGACACTGCCGCGATGTTCATTGCAGACCAGGCGGACGTGCTCAAGGAATGGTTCATCTTCCCGGCTCAGAACGGTGCAATCGTTCATTCGCTATGTGGCAAGAAGGAGATGTACCAACTTGCGAGGAAGTTGCACGTTCCCGCGCCCAAGACGTTTTGCCCGCAAACGAACGCCGACCTTCTCGAGTATGTGCAGCGCGCAGACCTCCCCGTTATGATCAAGGGGATCGACGGTCGGCACGGGAAACGCAGCGGGAAACTCAATTTCATCATCCGAGCGAGGCAGGAACTCCCTGACGTTTTCAACCTGATCCAGGATGCGCCTGTCTGCCACCTGATCGTCCAGGAATATATTCCCGGCGGGAAGGATACGGTCTGGCTGTTTAACGGATACTTCAACGAGCGTGCGCAGTGCCTGGTTGGCTTTACCGGCCGAAGGCTTCGCCAATGTCCGGTGTACACGGGTGTGACTTGCCTGGGGATTTGCCAGAAGAATGTAATCGTGGAGCAGGCCGCCCAGGAGTTCATGAAGGCAGTTGGCTATTGGGGCATTTTGGACATCGAGTTCTGCTACGACCCCCGGGACGGCCAGTACAAGGTGCTGGACGTGAATCCGCGAATCGGCGCCGAGTTCCGGCTGTTTGTTTCTGCCGAGGGCATGGATGTCGCCCGCGCTCTGTATCTCGACTTGACCGGCCAGCCGGTGACTCAGACGTTTGCTCCGGAAGGCCGCAAGTGGATGGTGGAAGATTTCGATCTGGTGTCTTCTTTTCGCTACCACCGGGATGGAAAGCTGACGGTGCGGGAATGGCTGAAATCTCTCCATGGCATTGAGGAATCGGCCTTGCTTGCCCCGGACGATCCGCTCCCGATGCTCATGACGCTACACGCGGATATGCGCGAACTGCTGCGACGGCTGAGATCATTTCAGCGGCCCGCCAAGCTGCCAGTCAAAAACAGACAGAGCGCCACTCTGGTGGCTTCCGCATGGGATGACGAGTAAGGTTTGCCATTAGGTTTGCGAAACGCACCCGGTCCCGAGCACGACGTTGCAAGCTCAATACATAGGCAGCGTGAGCCATTAGACCCAGCCAGGCAAAGCGGAACGAGATTCCTGATCTCGAGAAAGAAAAAGAAAGGTGAATATGACAACTTATCCACATTTACAGGAACGGCAATTTGCTCTTGGTACGGTTGACCGCCATCCTGATTTTCCAGGCGCGTGTATTCCGAAGGCAGTGGCGGCAAAGGCAACAGAGAGTCCTGACGCCGTTGCCCTGGGGGCCGGGTCCCAGGTTTTGACTTATCACGAGTTGGATTGCCAGGCTAATCGTTGGGTGTGGGCAGAGATGTCCTCGTGGGGCTCTGTTTGCCCCGGTCTGCGGATATGGTGGTTGGGGCCCTCGCAATCCTGAAGGCAGGCGGAGCCTACGTGCCCATGGATCCTGCTTATCCTCCCGATCGCCTGGCTTTCATGCTGGACGATTCGCAAGCCCCGGTGCTGGTAACCAACCCGGGTCTTGCCCAGCGTTTGCCGGCCGCCAAACGAGAAGTCGTGAACATCGGCGCACCACAGATCGCTCAAGAGCCTGATCACCGAACCGATGTGGAAATCAGGGCGGATGATCTGGCCTACGTCATTTACACTTCCGGTTCCACCGGCACCCCGAAAGGTGTCGAAATCACACACGGCGGCCTGGCCAATCTTGTAAGCTGGCACCGACAGGCATTCTCGCTGACTTCCGCCGACCGAGCCAGCCATCTGGCGGGCCTGGGCTTCGACGCGGCTGTCTGGGAACTGTGGCCCTACCTGGCCACTGGAGCGAGCGTTCATCTGGCCGATGAGGACTGCCGCAATTCGGCCGAACTTCTGCGGGACTGGCTGCTGGCTCGGGGGGTCACCATCAGTTTTGTTCCGACTCCACTGGCTGAGCATCTACTTGCCCTGGAATGGCCGCGCCATACGGCGCTGCGTGTTTTACTGACCGGAGGCGACACGCTCCACCACTATCCACCGGCAAATCTGCCTTTTGTGCTGGTCAACAATTATGGTCCTACCGAGTGCACCGTCGTGGCCACGTCCGGGCCCGTCCTGCCCGACGGGCGTCCGGACGGGCTGCCGCCTATCGGCCATGCCATCGCCAACGCACAGATCTATATTCTGGATGGTCGCCTGCAGCCCGTGCCGGCCGGAACGGCGGGCGAAATCCACGTTGGGGGCCCAAGCCTCGCGCGTGGCTATCACAACCACCCTGACCTCACCGAGGAGAAGTTTATTCCCAATCCCTTCAGCCAGGAACCGGGCAGCCGGTTGTATAAAACCGGAGACCTCGCCCGCCTGCTGCCGGACGGCCAGATCGCCTTTTTGGGACGCATCGACGACCAGATCAAAATCCGGGGTTACCGCATCGAACCCAACGAGATCGTCAGCGCGCTGAACCGGCACCCGAATATTCGTGAGAGCCTGGTCGTTGCCCGCGAGGATGCCTCCGGCGACAAGCAATTGGTAGCTTATGTAGTGCTGCACTCGGATTCTGGCCTCGCCCACACCGATCTGTGCCACTTCGTTAGCCACAGCTTGCCCGAGTACATGGTCCCCGCTGCCTTCGTCCAGCTGGAGGCGTTCCCATTGACGCCTCACGGTAAGATTGATCGCGCCGCGCTGCCGGAACCCACAACGGAGAACAGGCTCAAGGATGAATCATTCGAGGCCCCGCGTTCACCGGTTGAAGAACGCTTGGCCGGCATCCTGACGATTCTGCTGGGCGTGCCAGAAATCGGCATCGACGACAACTTTTTCCAGATGGGAGGGCACTCGTTGCTGGGCGCACAAGTGATCGCGCAAGTCCGCGACGGCTTCGGAGTGGAACTCTCTTTGCGCAGCCTGTTTGAGAACCCGACCGTGAGGGAGATGTCCGCCGAGATTGAGCGGCTCATCCTCGTAAAGCTCGAGACCATGGGCAAGGACGAAGCGCAACGTGTCCCGGCTTGCCCCGAAAGCGCAAACGCATGAGCATGAAGAGGACCCCCTCTGAAGCTGCTTTGAGCAAGGGTAATCCGAAGGAAACCCTGAGCCTGTACCGTCTGCTGGACCCGCAAGTCCTGGCAAATCCGTATCCTCTATACCACAGGCTGCGAACTGAAGATCCCGTCCATTGGGACCCCTTCCTGCACGCCTGGGTCGTGACGCGCTACCGGGACGTGGTCCACGTTTTGCATTATTTCTCCGCCAACCGCACGCCGACGCCGGAGCAACTGAGCGCCATGGGTCTGTCCGCGCTCAACCCCGTTGCTCAGGTCATGGTGCGGCAGATGCTGTTCCTGGACGCTCCCGCACACACGCGGCTGCGCGGCCTTGCGTCGGTCGCCTTCACGCCGCGACGGGTGGAACGGCTGCGCGGGCACATCCAGGAGATCGTGGATGGCCTGCTGGACCGCGTGGTGCACGCGGGGCGCGCGGACGTGATCGCCGATCTGGCCGAACCGATGCCCGCCATTGTGACCGCGGAACTGATGGGCGTGCCGGTGGCCGACCACGGGCAGTTGAAATCCTGGTCAGCGGACTTCGCTGAGATGCTGGGCAATTTCCAGCACAATCCGGACCGTATTCCACGTGTGCTGCGCAGCGTGGAAAATATGACGGCCTACTTTCGCTCCGCGATCCGTGAACAGCGCGAACACCCGCGCGACGGCCTGATCCACGCGCTGATGACCGCCGAGGTTGAGGGCTCGCGGCTGACCGAAGAAGAGGTGATCGCCAACGTAATCGTCACCATGGTGGGCGGCCAGGAGACGACGACCAACTTGATCGGCAACGGTGTGCTGAGCCTGCTCCGCAATCCAGACCAACTGCAGAAGCTGCGAGAGGATTCTTCCCTGATCCCTTCCGCAGTCGAAGAACTGTTGCGCTACGAGAGCCCGAGCCAGCATACTGCCCGCCTGGCTCCAGACGATGTGGAGCTGGGGGGCAGGCGGATCCCCAAGCGCCAGGCAGTCATCGCCGTCGTGGGAGCGGCGAACCGCGATCCGGAGCGTTTTCCCGATCCCGACCGGCTCGACATCACGCGCCAGGACAATCGCCATGTGGCGTTCGGATGGGCCGCGCATTTTTGCTTCGGCGCGCCGCTGGCGCGGATCGAAGGTCAGATCGCTTTTGAAACCATCCTGCGGCGGCTGCCCAATTTAGCGCTCGAGCCTCAGCCCTTGGTCTGGCGGCACAACCTCGGCCTGCGAGGTTTGGCTGCCTTGCCGGTCGTGTTTGGAGATAAGCCTCCCGCCGCGAATCCTATCACTCCACCCACGCCCTGAGGACAAGATGCCAGAAGCCGCCCCATTCCCTGAGGACCAGCGTAGTCTGCTGGAAAGGTATCTGCGCGGAGAGCTTGGGCCAACCTCTGGGAAACCGAGCCGCATTATGCGCCGTCCTCCCGGAGAAACGGCACCCCTCTCGTTAGCCCAGCAGGAGCTCTGGCTTCGCGAACGTCTCGTGCCTGGCATCCCGCCGCTCTATAACGAGTGCATTACCCTTGACATGACCGGGCCCCTCGACGTGTCTGCTTTAGAAGAGAGTTTCACGGAAATCATCCGGCGCCATGAAGCCTGGCGAACCACGTTTGAAACAGTCAATGGGCAGGCCGTCCAGATCATTCAGCCGGCCTGGCAGATCCAACTGCCCGTGCTTGACCTGTCCAGACTCCACAAGGCCGAGCGCGAGGCGGAAGCCGTCCGTCGAGTGGCGGAAGACGCCAGCCGCCCCTTCGACCTGCGGCGGGGACCCTTGCTCCGACCTACGCTGGTAAAGATGGACGATATGGAGCACCGGCTTTTCCTGATCGCACATCAGATCATTCTCGACGGGATGTCAGCTTACCAAATCTTTCCTTCGGAGCTGGCGACCCTTTACAAAGCTTTTTCCACGGGCAAGCCGTCGCCCCTGCCCGAGCTATCTGTTCAGTTCGCTGATTTCGCCTGCTGGCAACGCCAGTGGCTCCAAGGTGAAGTGCTGGCGAAACAGGTGGACTACTGGCGGAAACAGCTTGAGGGTGAACCGCCTGTACTGAATTGGCCTAGCGACCGACCGCGGCCAGCGGATCGCACTTTCCGGGGAGCCTTCCAACCGTTCGCACTGCCAGGCCGGCTCAGCCGAGCGCTCAGGGAATTGAGCCAGCGGGCGGGTGGAACCCTCTTTATGACCTTGTTAGCCGGGTTCGCGACGCTATTGCACAGCTACACGGGCCAGGAGGACATCGTCGTGGGCACGTTTTCTCCCGCTGGCCGCAAGCGAAGCGAAGTTCAGGCACTGCTGGGCTATTTCTTGAATCCCGTCGCGCTTCGGGTCCACTTCGGGAGCCATCCGACGTTTCGTGAGCTGCTGCGACAGGTAGGGAGCGTCCTTTCCGAGGCCATTTCCCACGACGATGTGCCAATCGAGTTTCTGGCCAGGGAGCTCAAGCCCAAGGCGGACTCCAGCCGCAGCCCATTCTTCACGGTGGCTCTCTCTCTTCAGCCTCCAATGCCGGATCTTGACTTGGAGTGGAGCGTGACTTCAATGGATGTCGAGAGCGGTGGAGCGAGCTGGGATCTGTACATCGCCTTTATCGACAGGCCGAACGGGATGATCGGCCGCGCTCAATATAACCCCGATCTCTTCGAACGGCCGGCGATCACGGCCATGCTGGGAGACCTCCAGAGCTTGCTGGAAAGCGTGGCGCTCAACCCCGAACGGCGGCTTTCGGATTTGCGCCGGCTGACACCTCCGGAGGGGCAGGAAGAGCAGTGATATGGGCAACACACCAAGAACCCCACTAGCGACTGAACCTAAGAAGAAAGCCAGGCGTGGCCCCAATCTTCGCGAGGCCTCTCTTGAGGACTATGATCAGATTGCCTCGCTTGAATCCCGCTACGACATCCCGATGAAAAGCTACGAGCAATGGGCCTATCTCCATCTGAACAATCCTCTGCAGCCTGAGCGTCATCCCGGCTGGCCTATCGGCTGGGTCATTGAAGACGAGAACAAGCAAATTGTCGGCTTTATAGGAAACACGCTGCTACCATACGAATTTGAGGCAAGGAGAATCCTGGCAGTCTCGGGCTACGGCTTCGTCGCCGAAA
>QHZQ01000279.1 GCA_003224725.1 Acidobacteriota bacterium
GCCATGGCAGGTCTCGCAATCCACCTTCCCGTTCATGTGTTTCTCGTGACTGAAGAAGACAAATTCTGGGAGCTGATACAGTCGAGTCCACGAGAGAGGCTGGCCTTCTTTCTCGAGTTGACCCAATTTCTGGATCACGGCAGTGTCCTTCAAGATGTTTTGATGACAACGCATACATTCCGCGCCGCCCGGTATTTGCAGTTGTTCGCCAGTTTCCAATTTCTGATGGCAAGCGTCGCATTTCATCCCTGCCTGACTATGGCGCTTGTGACTGAAGGGGATCGGTTGTCGAACGGCCTCGACGGGGGCCCTGATTGGTTGGGGTTCACGCCCTGGCCCGGGCGAAATCGCTCTCGGTGGCGCTTGCTGTCTCATTCTTGCCCGAGCGCTCTGTCCCTCAGGCAACAGAGTATATGCTGCTAGAACGGGCGAGGCGGAGACTTCGGTATTGAAATATCCGCCAGGCCCGACCGCAATCACCACAAATTGCTTTTTCGTTTTCTTCCCCAAAAACGTCATGGGTGTTGCGTGCCCGTTGGCTTCCAGATTAGTGACCCAGAGCTCTCTTCCTGTCTGGGCATCGAAGGCCCGGAAGCGGTGATCATTTGTGCCGGCAATAAAAACTAATCCTCCAGCAGTGGCAATTGACCCTCCCAGGCTCGGCACACCGGTCTTTGGAATTCCCTTCGCTTCCAGTTCGTCCACGACCCCGAGCGGGACTTTCCAGGCAATTTGACCCGTGTTCAAATCGACGGCGTTGAGAGTTCCCCAGGGAGGCTCCTGGCACGGGTAATGTTTGTCATCCCAAAAGCGCGCGTACGCCCCCCACTGGCTGGCGCGGACGTATGCCTCAGGAGAGCCCGCCGGCTGCGGTTTCATGAAGCCAACAGCACCCACTTCGTTTATGTTAACGAAGACATATCCTAAAGATGGATTGAACGAAGTCCCCGACCAATTGGCGCCTCCGAGAGTGCCCGGCATTTCAAAAGTAAGTTCCAGCCCCCAGGGATTGAAGATGCGCCCCGGCAGGGTGGAGCCGAAGTTCTCCAGACAATATTGGCGCGACTCCGGGGTGACCGTGGTGATGTCTTCGCGCGTCACCAAGATCTTGCCAAGTGGCGGCGGCTTGATGGGAAAAGGCTGGGTGGGCCAGGTCGCTTCTCCAGGCACTTTACTTTGCGGGACCGGGCGCTCTTCAACGGGAAACAAAGGCTCGCCCGTAAGGCGGTCGAGCACGAACATGAACCCCATTTTTGTGACCTGAACCACGGCTGGGATTTCACGACCCTCGCGGCGCAGGGTAACTAAGTTGGGCGGCGACGCCACGTCGTAATCCCAGATATCGTGATGGACCATCTGGTAGTACCAGATAAGCTTGCCCGTGGCGGCATTCAGCGCTACCAGCGAGTTGCCGAAAAGACCTTGACCTTTCCGGTCTGCGCCGTAAAAGTCGTAGGACGGTGATCCGATAGGCAGAAATATCATTCCCCGATCGACATCGACACTCATAATCGACCACACATTGGTTCCAGAGCGGTCAACCCAGCCGTCACCTTCCCAGGTCTCGTGACCTACTTGGCCCGGCCCCGGAACAGTGTCAAATCTCCAGACCAGCTTCCCCGTCCGGGCGTCGAAAGCGCGAACGGCTCCGCTCGGCCCTTTCGACGGAAATTCCTGAAGCCCAGATCCAGTTATCACAAAATCCCTGTAAATGGCGGGAGGCGAAGTCATCTCGATCCTGCTTTTAGGCCACTTGTCCGCGATGCCTTCACGAAGGTTAACGGCGCCGCCGTTACCGAAGCCCTGGCACGGTTGGCCGGTTTGGGCATCCAGAGCGAAGAGGCGTCCATCCAGGGTGGCGTAAAAGATGCGCTTGTCGACCGTCTGCTCCTCGCCGGGGCTGGCAACTGGCGAGTTCCCCTCCCAGTAAGCAACACCGCGACTGGGCATGGGGCGGCGTGTACCACTCTCGTTAGAAAAAGGGTCGAATACCCAGATTTCCTTCCCCGTTTCTCCATCCATCGCGATGGCGCTGCTCGTTGGGGTCGTGAAATAAAGCACGCCATCCACCATCAAGGGCGTACTTTCAAAAGGCTCGATTTGCACGGAATGACTTTTTGAACCTCGACTTGCTTCATAAGTCCAAGCTCTTTGGAGTTGGTGGACGTTTACACGGTTGATCTGGGCGAGCGGCGAAAATCTCATACCCCCCGGGTCATGGCCATAAAACCGCCATTCTTGATCAATGGGGTTGTTAGAAGCCTGGAGAAGTGAAGAAACTCGAACGCCCTCCTCACCGGCCCTTTGGGCACCTTCTCCCCCAATGACGGCGAGGGAGGTAACCACCCCCCTGTGGTCTCCCTTTGTCCAAGGGGGGACTTGAGAGGGGTTCCCCTCGCCCCAACGGGGAGAGGAGCCAGGTCTGAGGGGGTGCGTCCGCTCCACGCGATATTTGATTTTTTCACACTTACCCTCCCCGAAGGCGAAACTACACGCTAAAAGAAACCATGCTGAACTATGAAGGACGCGACCTATGAGGGAAGCGCAGCGACACAACGTCGTTGAGAAGATGGCAATAACAGGGGTCCTTTTGGTGTTCATGTCACTCGATCGAGGTTGGGGCCGGCGCCACCGGTTCCAGCTTGTTATTCACGCTTTTAGACTCATCGAGGATGACATGTTTCAGGTTCCCTTCAAAATGATTTCGTTGGCAGGTAATGTGGTCTGCTTGGGGTCCAATGTAGATGCCCACTTTCTGAGGTGACACAAGACACTTCCATCCACCCACAGTCAGCGAGGGACTCCGGGCCGTTTCATCTGCACATCCAGCCGCAGTTCTTTCATGAGTCTTTCTCTCATGTTACCCAGGTGCTTCTCGTCATAGCGGCGATTCAGATCAATCGTAGAAATGGCCGCCGTTCCTTGTTGGGTAGTGAGGGCAAGGGTCTTCCCAGTCGGATCCAGAATCAGCGAAGGATCGCCGTAACTCGAGGTAACAAGAAAAACTTGATTCTCGATAGCGCGGGCTCTCGTGAGTGTCTCGTTGCCGTCCCAGATTGGCATGAGAATGAGCTCGGCTCCCTGCAAGGCCAGAGCCCGCGCCGGGTCTGCGTAATTTGAGTCCCAACAGATCATGAGTCCAACGGTTCCAAAGTCCGTTTGGAAGACAGGATAGTGACTGCCGGGCGTCAGTCCGTCTTCGATTTCCTCGCGAGGCAAATAGACCTTGCGATACTTTCCAACCACGTTGCCCAGACGATCGATGAGGACGGCTGTATTGTAAACAGCCACTCCCTCTCTCTCCAGCAGGCCGGCAACAACATAGGCGCTCTTTTGCTTCGCCAACCCTCCGAGTCGCGCGGTCGTTGGCCCCGGAACGCTCTCGGCCACTTCGTCGTAAGACCTCCCTGTCCCCGCCACAGTCATGCCTTCCGGCAGCAAGATAATGTCGGTCTTGCCCGTCACTGCCTTTTCCACGATCTCCACAAATTGGCGAACATTCTCAGCAGCCGAATGAGTCTCTTTGGGATGATACTTAATGGTGGCTATCGTAACTGGGCGGGGCCCCTGGGATGGGATTTCCTCCAGCGAGATGTCATCCCACCAGACCGTTGCGTCGGGAGCATTGGCGAGATACA
This sequence comes from Acidobacteriota bacterium, assembly GCA_003224725.1. Lineage (GTDB taxonomy): Bacteria > Acidobacteriota > Terriglobia > Versatilivoradales > Versatilivoraceae > QHZQ01. The sequence goes on from QHZQ01000279.1 coordinate 3,639, forward strand.
GTTGGATAGTCACGCATCCTGCCTTTGCGGGCGCGGGAGCTTCCAGAGTCAAGCGGGTCCATTCCCCTTCAACATTGACTCTGTAAGCATAGTTGGGCTGACCGGCCCGGCCGATGGAACGCCCGTCATGCCCCGGGCCAAACGGCTCACCCGAAATGGACGCCCAATCCAGTCGAGCCACGACCTGCAGCGGTTCGTAGTGCAAGGCCTCTGCCCGATACCAGGCCACCAGCCGATACCATTTCCCGGGTTCGATGCCTGAGAGCGTATATTCCCAGCCACCGTAGGCTGCCGCGTTGTTATTTCCCGAAATCGCCAGCGAGCCGGGCTGCCCCCGAGACTGGGCTTGATCGACAAAGGTTCTCGGCGCTATTTCAGCTCGCGCGGCCCACACCCTCCATCCGGCTGGAAGCCCGTTATTCCCCGCATTAAAACCAGACTGGCTGAACCGAAAGGGCCCCGTCCCGAGACTAGCCCTCGCCAGAAGTACCAGCATCAGGACCGGAAAGACCCGCTTTATGATGTTCATCCCAAGTATGGACCTCCTTGAGCGCGGCAAGAAACGCATCGCGCCGCAGGGTTTGGCCGAAGCGAACGATAATTTTGGGAGGGCCCCTCACCCGATCCGCTGACCGGCGGACCGCCCTCTCCCCCGATGGGGGCGAGGGAGTTAACCACCCCCTTTGGTTCCCCTTGTCCAAGGGGCGACTTGGAGTTTGCACATTTTTGGTAGCCACGATTAAACGCGTAGGTTGCGTTTAATCGTGGGCAGTTCGGGGATCTCCCGCACAAACCCACGATTGCCGCGAAATACGCGGCAATCGTGGCTACCAGTCGAAGGCTCTCATTTCCTGCTTGTAATGAAACGGACGCTTCGTTGACATTTCCATCCTTTGTGAAACGAAACGTTTGCTTCTATGCGCAAGGCCCGTTGATTCGTTTGAATTCGCGTGAAAAACGTCCAAACTCCAGGTCCTCCCTTTTCCAAGGGGCGACTTGATGGGGGTCCTGTCGCCCTTTTTCACAGCTTCCCCTGAAGGTGTGAAAAAATTCAAAACCGGCCGAGATCGGGAGGACGAAGCTCCCGCCGAGCCTCATGGGGCAAGGACTTCTGTGGCGATAGCTCGCCAGGAGGCTCGCCCTCCCAATTCCTTCACACCTTCCGTCCCAAGAGGGGATTTTCAGAGAGGCCTAAAACCGAATCCGTCCTGAGAACTGAACAATTCGCGTCCCTGACACACTGATAATTCTGCCGAAGTCAGGGCTGCTGAAGTCCATCACCGGATCGCGTCGCTGGGTGCGGTTAAAGACATTCTCCATTTCTGCCCTAAAC
>QHZQ01000280.1 GCA_003224725.1 Acidobacteriota bacterium
AATGCGCGCGCAGGTCACTCGAGGAAAGATAGCTGCCTCCGCTTTTGATTTCACGGATCTGCGATTTTGTTCCTATGCTGATCGTAAGCCGGCAGCCGATGCCGTTCCGGTTGCTGGTCTGACCTATCGTCCTAACCCGCAGCCAGTTGTTCTTGTTTCCACCGTCGTTTCTCAGGAGGGTGGGTGCCCGGTCGATATTGTTCACGAGAACATCGATGTCGCCGTCGTTGTCGAAATCGCCGAACGCTGCGCCACGCGCGCAATACTGGCGGGCCAGAGCCCCACCCATCGCGAAGCCCACTTCTTTGAAACCTGCTCCGCGCTGATTCATGTGAACGAGGGGACGCTCTCGGTAGGAAGCGCCAACGTTAATCCGGTCCACCTCGGGGTACACGTGCCCATTCGCCACGAAGAGATCGAGCCAGCCATCGTTATCCAGATCCACAAACTGGGTGCCCCAACCCAGCAGGAGCCACGAAGGAGCTCCAACCCCGGAGGTCCAGGTGACGTCATCGAAGAAACCCTCGCGCTGGTTGTGATAGAGCTGGTTTGTGTCATGCGAAAAATTCGTCACAAAGGCATCGAGAAATCCATCATTGTCATAATCCCCCAGGTCCGCCCCCATGGACGCCTGCTCATTACCCTCACTGTTGTAAGCAATGCCGGCTTCGATCGCGACGTCGGTGAACGTGCCGTCGCCATTGTTCCGGTACAGGTAGCGGGGCGTCGAATCGTTTCCCACAAATATGTCCGGATAGCCGTCGTTATTGTAGTCGCCGAAGACCACGCCAAGTCCATAGTACCTGTTATGCACGTCGGAGATTCCGGCGCGTTCGGTAACCTCCGTGAACGTGCCATCACCGTTGTTGTGGAAGAGGGCATCAGGTTCGCCGCGCAGGCCGCGGGGTCCACAAAAGACGCCTGCACCCTTGAAGACGCATGCAGCCTTCGAGGGGTCGCGTGGGGGCGGATTTTTCATATCAAAGTGGACGTAACGCGTCACGTAGAGGTCTACGTGGCCGTCGTTATCATAGTCTCCGAAGGCCGCTCCGGTTGACCACAGATCGGCGCCGGCTACCCCGGCTGGGCCGGCAATTTCAGTGAAGGTCCCGTTGCCGTTATTGCGAAACAGAAAACTTCGACCGTAACCCGTAATATACAGGTCGTCCCACCCGTCATTGTTGAAGTCCGCCACGGCAACTCCCATGCCCCAGCCATTTTTCAAGAGTCCGGACTGCTCGGTCACGTCCCTGAACGTACCGTCCCGGTTGTTGTGGTAAAGAGCGCAGACCGGATCGCCTCCCTTACCGTAGCGTTCCATCGTCGAGCCGCGCACCAACAACAGGTCCTGCCATCCGTCATCGTCGTAATCGATGAACGCGCATCCGCCTCCGATCGATTCAAGAATGTAATCCTTCTGCTCAGTCCCCTGGATGTTGCGGAAAGCCGCCAGGCCGGCCTCACGGGTCACATCAACGAAACGAGGGAGAGGCGGCGAAGCTCTGAAGAGAGGGGCAGACAGGACGCCCACCGGACCGGCAAGCGCCCCGAGGAGCTGCAGGAACTGCCGGCGCGAAGCGGCTCCCGTAAACCTCCTATCCCTCACGGATTTGCTCCTCGCAGGGACAGCACGACCGGTGTGCTATGTAATGTGGTAGGCAGCGCGAAGATCACGGATGCAGGTCTCAACTAACGTAATTCCCTCCCAATTCGTCCCTGAGCCCTTCCCCCTCTCCGCTGCGACTTCAGCCTCCATCGCCGCGAGCCTCGGCCGAAGGATTTCTGCGAAGGGCCTCACGTCTTCTTGCCGGAAATTATCTGCGCTCGCGCGCCGCGCGAGCGGACCTTCACGCATCAGGTCGCGGAGGGTGATCATGATGTCAACCAGGTCGTCCGACATCGGAGGTGCGAAAAACTTCTTGTGCACGCGGGCCTTGAAATCACTCCAACTCATCTGAGGATTCCAGGTGAATTCCCGGTAGGCGAACCGTGTCAGCCGATAGGGAATCAGATCGACGGGGAACGGCACGCGATCACCATAGACGGAAGCCGTCGCGAAGCCCGGCTCGAACGCAACAACGTAGCCCGCGATTCCTGCTTCGGCTACCCTCCGAGCCTGGTCCCGCATGTCCAGCAGGGGCATCGTATAATACTGGTCCCAATGGAGGATATTCTTGGACAGGTAACCCAAGTCCTTCAGTGTGCCCTTGGCGTTCTGTAGACGCCAGTTCTGCCGCGCTTCCATCCAAAAGTAGCGCGGGTCCGTCATTCTCTCCCGGATTGCCTGATAGTAATGCACATCCCATTTATGGCTTTCAGGATAGCCTATCGGGCAGACGAATTTCAGCTTCTGATTCTTCTTCCAGAGGCTTTCTGAAAACTCGCGCAGGAAAGATATCTCAGACTCACCGATTTGCTTCGATCCGAACGTGTCCAAAGGCTTCTGGCAGAGCGGACCCATACAGTGATAATCGCCCTCGCACCCCATCTCCAGGTACATGCCGTCGGCTTCAGCGAAAGTGTCGTAAAGCTCGGTCAAGTACTCGCCCACGATCCGGCGCGATGCCGGGAGCGTGCGGCAGAGGTGCGGGTCGACAAGCTCCCTGGCGTCCGGGTGGTACATCCCAATCTGGTCTTCCCCAAACCAAGCAAAAGCTCCGGAGCCCAGATAAAATTCAATGCCTCGGTCATGCGCGTGTTTGATCAGTGCGTGAATATCATCGTTCGTCAGCGGAGTTTCCGGATAGATGAACGATTCAGGAAATGTCTTCGAGCGGAAGAGACCCGCGAGCCAGAAGTAGATAAAGTTCATGCGGTCTTCCGCCATGCTATCGATGATCTTTTCCCAGTCCGCCCGGCTGTAGCGTGGGGCCAGGTTCCAACAGGCCAGATTGTAGGTCCCCCGGAGCTTGATGGCGGGCTGGGACTCCTCGCTCACCGCAGGAATCAGGGCCGAGCCGGCGGTGCTCGCCAGCAAGAAATCGGAAACGTGCGCGGCACCGTGGTAGACGCCTTTCTCTGAGTTGGCGGCAACCAGCATCGTGCAACCGGCCTGGGGTCCCCTCCAGGTCCGAATTGCGTACCCCTCGGGCCCAACCAAGCCGAGCGGAATGTTTTGCTCCTCTACGCATCGCGCCACCACAGGGTTGTTATGTGGCGTGCCGAGTACCAGCAGATTTCGGTCGGGGGAATGAGGAAACCCCCGGCTCGCTCTAAGCGATTCGAGGGTTGCGCCTGTCTGCCTTTTGAGGCTCGTGTTTATCGCGCCTTCCGCCATCCTCGAGAGAACACCAGGGTCAGGAGGGACAACGAGGGCCGCTGAGGGCCGACCGTCGCGGGCCAGGAACAAAGGCGGGTCTGCATTGCTTATTTCGACCGTTGCTGGTCTGGAGTCGCTTGCACGCATGGCTGAGCCCGGCAAGCTTAAGAGCGCCAGGCTTGCGGATCCTGCGCCGAGAAAGTCTCTTCGAGTCAGTCCTGTCATGGAGAATGATCGCTTTTTCATGGGATCCTCTGATACGCCACGCCGTTGAGCGGCAACAGCGGGTTTCATTTGGCCGCGCCACCTCGGGCCAGTTCGAGCAAATGTGTCTGCGCAAATTCCATCCGCGCCAGCGTGTCTTCGGTACGGGGCGTCCAGGACCGTTGACGCATCGCTTTCAGCCAGTTCCCAGACGGAGCAAGCTCCTCGCGGCTGATGCTCTTCCGGTCGTACGCGCGAAGAGCCATCTGGGAAAGCTTGACGTACTGCTGGCCGGCATCGGCGGGCGCGTCGGCATCGAACAGGCGGCGCTGCAACCGCTCCGAGAACTGCTCCTCGGTGAGACCGAGATTCCAAGCCCGCTCGCGGACAAAGTACTGCAGATAAAAATACGGAATGGTGTAAGGGTCAAAGTTTCGTTCGCGAGGGGATGGGGTCATGGTCTGCCACTCTATTTTGGACGGGAGACCATTCCAGGGATTGCCCCATCCTGCCCCTGGGTCGTAACTGGTGGCGATACCAGACAATCCTCTCATCTCAGGCCCCGGAGCGCTTCTCGTTCCCCATTCGGACTGATCATCCGACGGTGAGAGAAAGCTGCTCTGCCAGGCGAGGATCTTGGGAAACAAGCTGGATGCGTGGTCTCGGACGGGATGGCCCCAGCACCACCACCAATACACATGCTTCGGGTCCAGCTTGGCCATTTCCGCCAGGTACTCGGGACTGTTGTACTGCCCTATGGCCACGGCAAACTCGAACTGCGGTTTCTGCTGCGCTACCGTCCGGGTCAAGGATCTGAGCGCCTCAGCCTCGGCTCG
>QHZQ01000281.1 GCA_003224725.1 Acidobacteriota bacterium
AACCAAATCATTACTGCCTTTGGGACGCCAGGCAATTCCAACCCTGGGAGAAACATACCCATTGGCTTTAAAGAGGCCTGGAGGAATGTGGGCTTGAGAGGCTGGAATCCACAAGCCCTCGGTCGCTTTGGCCAGGAAGGGCGCCACAGTCTGGGCTGTTAGATCTACCTCACCATTGTTATCCTCACCCGCAATTGCCTTTCCGAGTTTGACGTCGAATGTACCTCCGTTACCTCGTACGAATGACTTCTCATGCCAGTAGTCCCAGCGCAGGCCAAGATTCAGCGTCAGGTTCGGATGAATTTTCCAGGAATCCTGAATAAAGAGAGCCGAATAAGGAGAATGGTTCATGCCAAACGTCTGTAGCGGATAGTTTCTTCCACTACTGTCAAGGTAACCTAACAGATAATCAGCAAAACCGTCGCCTGTATACTGCCCGTTGAAGTCAAAGGTGCCCTTTACACAACAGGACCCATGTCTTGCTAGGGTAGTGCGGTGGTCAAACTGATATCCGAACACCAGGGAATGTTTTCTTCGGATTAGACTAAGACTTGCATTACCACCAATGGTTTGCCACCACAACCTGTAAGGATCTCCAAAGTTCGAGTTAATTCCCGTGTAACCCGCGAAGCTGATTCCCGGCAATCCTACCCAAGCTTCCCGCCCCGCGGTAGGAAAACCTCGAATACCGGCTTCTTGGGTGAAGTTCGTCTTCCCAGTTGCCGGGTCGTCGTCGGTATTAAAGGATCGCAGTGAGCTAACGCCAACATTCAACAGCATCGTCGGACTCAAGGCATAATCGTAATTGACACCGACATTGTATTGGTCATCCTTAGCGTTACTTGTAACATCTGGCTTGTAATAGAGATTCGTCACCTTGTTGTGAATGCCGATCCACCGCCCATAGATCTTTTGCTTATTGGTAACCTGATGGTCGATGCGTATCATGTATTCGTAGGTTTCGTTTGGAAGGGGGGCAACGGCCTTAAAGAGATTTCCGGGTGAATTGGGCAACAAAATATAGGGGAAGAAAAATTTTGAGGCGCCTGAGAAACGATCTTCAGGAATTTTGTTGCCCAAAAAAGGCTGTCCAGTCAGCGGGTCCTTGAGTGGCACAGACAGCGAGGAGAAATCCCCCTGTAGCATTTCGGGCGCGATCGTAGGAGAGTTGTAGATCTGCTCTTGGCGGATGCGGATCCCCTCGTAGCTGCCGAAGAAGTGAGTTCGATCCTTAACAATGGGCCCTCCGAAGGTGAACCCGAACTGATTGCGGCGCAGCTTGGGTTTACTTGTAGCGAAGGTGTTTCGAGCGTCCAGCTTATCATTGCGAAGAAATTCCCAAGCGGTACCATGAAATTCATTGGTCCCAGACTTACTAACGATGATCACCTGCAAGGGATTTCTGCCATGCTCGGCGCTAAAATCAGCGGTTTCCACGTTGAATTGGGCGATCGTGTCAACATTGGGAATTCCTGCTCCATGTTCATCAATTCCGGTGTTAGCGTTCAGCCCATCCAGTTTGAATTCTGTCTGATCGTCACGGTTTCCCATACCCTGAACGGTCGACTGCTGGTCGTAGTTATCCTTTCCTATGTACCGCACGCCCGGTACAAGCCTCACTAACTCGACGGGATTCCTCCCATTCAGAGGCAGTTCGCGGATCTGTTTTTCTTCGACCACGGTTTCCAAGGAGCTCTTTTCCGTCTGGATTAGCTCGGCTGTGGCTTCGACCGTGATCTTCTGTGTGACTTCACCCACCTCTAATACGGGTGATAATCTCTTGCGTTCCCCGACGGTTAATTCGGTTCTTGTCACCGCCCATGTCTTAAACCCGGGAAGAGAAACGGAAACGGAATAAGGCCCTCGGGGCAGAGCCAAAACCTCGAAATTGCCTCCGGCGTCAGTCACCATGGTTTTCTTCAGACCCGTATCCAGGTTGGTGACGGTCACTTCGGTGCCGGCAACAACAGCCCCTGTTGTGTCGGTAACGACTCCCAGAATAGCCCCTTCCGTTCCTACCTGGGCTTGCAGCCCTAATCTAGCTGCCTGCAACCACAGCAACAAGGCTAATAGAGTTGTGATCTTTTTCATGGTCCTCCTCCTTTTTTTTGATGAGGTTTGCCCCTCCTTCTCATCGCTAGGAGCAGGCGTCACGGCGGTCAATCGAAAGACTCAGGTCTCGATCTTTCCACTCGCGAAGGGCTGCTGCGGGGTGGAGACAGTGGCCCGGCGAATCGGTGATGAAAAATTAACTTCGCAGATAGGTTTGAAGAAAGAGCCCTTTATTGAAAATATTTTCCAAGAATGCAATCTTCAGTATCTATTTTGAAATTTCATTCTAAAAAATACGCCTTTATCGTGTCAATTAAAAAAAACAACATCTAGAAATTAATCAAGCAAAATGAAATATAATTTTTCAGCTGAAAGGGAAGCCGAAACTAAAAGCGATGAGCTGGCTCAAGATAAAGTGCAAAGATTGAAAGGTAATCTTGCATTGAAGTATAATGACTTGTTTCCGATTTTGATGATTATTTACCAGATATGAAAATAGAAAAACATTTGTGAAAAAAGTAAATTTGTCCTACACTACGGAATCTCTTGGGAATATTCATAGAGTTCGTTTCACAAAGTCATAAAGGAACGAAGGTAAAGTGATGTTAGAGCCATCAACGAAACCTAGACGAAGAAGACCTAAGTCCATTCGAAGAGTTCATGTCGCATCCAGTGTCCCGAAAGCCGGCGAAAACTTCTCGAAAGCTGTTCAGAGGGCATTAGACGTTCTGGAGTGCTTTCCTGACGGTCAGACCAACCTTAGTTTGATGGAAATCAGCCAGCTCGTCGGATTCAACGAATCGACATTGTTCCGAATTTTGTCCACGCTAGAAGGACGCGGTTATCTTCAACGCCATGTTGATGGCAGCTATAAACTCGCTCCGAAATTACTATTTGGTAAGCTATACGAGCGTTCCGAATGGATTCGGGAACTGGTCCACCCTTTCATGGTGCGGCTCAGCCAAGCGTTCAATGAATCTACGAGTCTCAAGTTCTTGTTCGAGGACAAAATTCAGGTTGTTGACTTCGTGCATGCATTCCAGGAGATCGGCCAGACAATTCATATTGGAAAAATAATTGCGCCTCACTGCACCTCAAGCGGTAAGGTGATAACAGCCTTTCAGCCCAAAGAGCTGGTAGACAGAATTCTTCAGTGTTACGGCCTTCATAAGCGCACCCAGAATACAATTACGGATCCTCAGGCGCTCATGAAAGAGTTCGAGCAGATTCGACAGAAGGGATATGCCGTCGATCGAGAAGAATCGCATTATGGAGGATGCTGCTTTGCGTGCCCACTCTTTGATCAAAGACCGCTTGTGATCGCGGCTGTTAGCATTTGCTCACCTCTGATCCGGATGAACCCACAAAGAGAGGCTGACATGATTCAGGCTCTCATCGATACGGCCCAGCAGGCTTCCTCCGCTATACAGTCCGCTGTTCTACCAAAGGTGACACGTACCGGATAGAAACCGTGGACAAGAAGCAGATTATGGAATGTTCAGCGCCAACATTCCGCTACCGACCTTTCGTTATCATTTTATTCCGATACACCTTCCCCGCCTGCACCACTGCAGTTGGCACGAGCTGCTGCTTACCGAGGCGGATCTGTCGTGTGTTGCAGCTCAAAACCCTAACGCACACTAGAATTTTACAGCCAGGATTAACCTCACCCTTTTCATGGCACCCCGTTGCGGGCAGTATTTGACAAGCGAGAAGGGGCCCCTTATCATCCGGTAATGAAAATTGCTCACATCGATGTTTTCGCCATTCGCGCTCCACGCAAAGAGCCGGTGCGTTCCGGGAGTGGTGCCACTCAGGTGAACGCTTCAGAATTTGGTGTCGTCCGCATTGAGACGGATAACGGCTGTGAAGGCCTGGGAGAAATCTCCATCACCTTTCCCCAGATCGGCTTCTCACTCTGCCACGCCGCGCGCAAGCTGGTAGCGCCGCGACTGATTGGCCTGGACCCCCTGGCGCTGCCGCAAGCGCTGCGCCTGATAGACAGCACGCTGCTGGGTGAGTTGAGCGCACCCTATCTGCGTGCTGCCTTCGAAATAGCCCTGCTCGATCTGGCCGGCCGACACCATGGTTTGCCGGTTTACCAACTCCTGGGCGGCAAAGCCCGCGATTCAGTACCGCTGGCCTGGGGCATTTATCAAAAGACTCCCCAGGAGATGGCTGAAGATGCCGCTGCAGGCATTGCTGCCGGCTTCCACTCCATCAAACTTAAAGTCGGTCGCAAACTAGCTGACGACCTGGCTGCCGTGCGTGCAGTGGCAAAGACCGTAGGGAAAGAGGTGCCGCTACGCCTCGATGCGAACATGAGCTGGCGCTCAGTGCCCGAAGCTGCAGCCGCGATCGGCGCCCTCGCTGCAGAAGCGAGAATCGCCTGGGTCGAGCAACCCCTGGGTCGCGCCAATCTCACCGGGATGCGCTTGCTGCGCCAGCAGTCGGGTGTACCGATCATGGCCGACGAGAGTTTGCAGACTTTGCGCGACGCCTATGAGGTGGCTCGAGCTGAAGCAGCC
>QHZQ01000102.1 GCA_003224725.1 Acidobacteriota bacterium
CACAAACGACAGCCACCTCGGCTGAAATACCCCGGTTCGATCATCCTTATATCAATTCACCTGCGGATACCTTCCTGACGGTGAATAAGTGTACCACCAATCTCTTGTTCCCGTTCCTGACCAATGCCACGGGTGTGGGATTTGACTCCGGTATGGCTATTGCGAATACATCCGCAGACCCGTACGGTACAGCTCCACAGGCTGGACCGGTAACAGTTTACTTCTACGGAACCAGCGCTTGTTCTGCGCTTACGACCCCGAGCGTTGGCGCCGGTGAGACCTGGGCGGCTTCGCTTTCCACGATCTGTCCAGGCTTCCAGGGCTATGTGATTGCCATTGCCCAGTTCCAGTACGGCCACGGGTTTGCGTTCATTACCGGCAAGTACAACTCCGGTTCGGTTTACGACGTGGCTGAAGGCTACATTGCCAATATCATTCCCGATCCTACGTTTACTCCGTTGTCTGGCGTGGCGCATCGCTATGCTGGTCCTCCGCAAACTGAAGCTACAATACCACCTTCTGCGGGTGAGAATCTCGGCCACTAAGCTAAGATTCTGTTGGTTGTTTATGGGGCAGCCACAAATTTGTGGCTGCCTTTTTTTTGTCTTTTCAGGTTAGAATCTTGGGAGAGCAAGAAAGAAGCAGTTCCTAGGAGAAAAGTTTATATGAACAGGCAAGTGAGGTTTACCCGTCTTCTTCTAACTCTCATCGCCGGCATTATCTTCTTTGCATTTTATTTGACCGGTTGGAGTCAGGACAAGACGCCTGAGAAACTCAATCAGCGAGTAACGGAGTTTTACACGGCCCTCCGGGCCAATCAGATCGAGAAAGCTGCCCAATACGTGATTGAAAAAGCCAGAGACAGCTTCAAGACGCAATCCCATGGCAGGTTCCTGGGATTTGAGATTACCCACGTAGAGATGGAGCAGGGGGGGCAGTCTGCTATCGTCGAGCTTTCGTTCACGGTTCTGATACCCACTATCTTTCGTCAGGTCTTCATACCCGATCGAACTCGCTGGAAGCTGGTTTCGGGTGAGTGGTTTTATGACCCTGAGGACATCCCTCCGCAGCTCGGAGAGAAAATGAAGGAGTACTACTTCGATAAGCATCCAGCAGGAAATGTGAAATCTTCCCAGGCCAAGAACCCTGCAACAGCTTCTCAAGTCCTGTTTGAACGGGACCTCATCAACGTCGGTCTGGTCCAAAGAGGCAAGGTCCTCAGTCTTCACTTTCCCTTTACCAACAAGTCTTCAAAAGAAATAAAGATCGAGGAGTTTTATTTCCGGGCTCCATTTCTGAAGAGTACTACAACAAAAACGGTGTTCAAGCCGGGTGAAAAAGGGGAGATCAGTGTTGACCTGGATACCTCAGTACTCGTCCGCGAGTTTGACCATTCGTTTTTTGTCGAGTTCCAGCCCATTAAGGAGATAGCGTCTCTTCGGATCAAAGGACAAGTCTCGGCTAAGCAAAAGGCTGAGACCCCAAAACCGGCGTCCAGGAGCTTTAGCGGAAGAACCAGGTGAGTTTTTAGTCTTTACCTTACCGTCAGCCTTCCCCTTCATGAACAAAGTCCTTCGAGGGTGCAGAATTGACCGGGAGGGTTGTCCATTCTGCAGAGGTCACAGCTTCGAGCAAAAGACCGTCATTGATGACACTCTAGCCAATACCTGGGAACTAAGTCAACGAGAGAGAAGCTGGTTCGACGAGCGGGAGGGCCATTTCTGTCGAACCTGTCACATGTCCAAGCGGGTCCGGATGCTTCTGTGGAGCCTTAAGAAGATCTTTCCAGAATTTAACGCGCTCCACATCCTGCATCTAAACCAGACCAATGGTCTCAGCCAGGCGTTATCTGGAGCTGCATCTCTGATCGAAACCACTTATCTTTCCGATCGAGAACTGGGAGCCGAGATTCATGGACTTTCCAACCAGGACATGACTCGGCTCACTTTTGGTAATAGCCGCTTTGATCTGGTCGTCCATTCTGAAACCCTGGAACATCTTCATGACTACGAGCTTGCTCTTTCCGAAGCCAGACGCGTCTTGAAGCCCGGAGGATATCAGATCTATTCGATCCCACTATTACATGATCGCCAGACACGGCGGAGAATAGCCTGGGACGCTGATGGAAAGCTCATCCATTTACATCCTTTAAGCACTCACGGTTTGGAAGAGGAATATCCGGTGGTTTGGGAATTTGGAGGAGATTTTATCAGCAACCGGACCGAGCTCATTTACGAGATCCATTACGACAATTACCTGAAGAACAAGACGGTGTTTACCATAGTGGAAAGAAAAGCATGAACCGAGTTTAGTTGGCGCGAGGTTCGATTTAAATCACCACAAAGACACGAAGAACACGAAGAGGGAAAAGGAACCGCAAAGACGCGATTTCACGATGTTGAATCAGAAAGGGGCAACGGCTGGGCAGACTGATCAACGTGGCTCCTCGGGCAGAGTGCTGAACTTCGCCCTACGAAAAAATACGAACTTGCTTAACAGAGAAGGAAAAAAGTGAGGATTGAGCTTAGAGAATTCAGGATCGGTAGCAGTCTTCGCGCGATCTTCGATCCTCTATCCTCTACGTCTTCGTGGTTCTATTGCAGCCTCTGGCGAGATGTTACCTTGTGGTCAAGTTGGGTTTTCTGGCTTAAGCGCTAAGAATATTCCTCGGTCGCCGCAAAGGTACTGTAGGTTTGCTGCGGGAGGGGGGGATAGCTGCGTAATCTCGGTAAACCCTGCCGAGACGAGCAATTGCCTGACGGCCGCAACATTTGGAATGAAACTGAGCGAATTGAATGCCGCCAGGTTATTCTCATCCATATCGGGTTCCTGATAAAGTGCCATGCTGGCCGGCAGCTCCAGAGTTACTCCTGTCTGGCCCCAGCCGCTGATGATCGGAGCAGTTTGCCGTGTAAGCTGAGTCTCAATCACACACAGAGTTCGTGTTATCTTGTGCAGCAGCCTGAGAGCGCTCATGGGGTTTTCAATGTGATAAAGCAAGCCGAGGAAGAGGGTCAGGTCGTAGGTATCAGCTTGGTCCCGATTATTGAAAAAGTCTTCAACCTCAAACACCAGCCTTGCCGGATCATAGCCTAAGAGGGCTTGAACGGCCCTGGCGCGCTGGATATTTACTTCTCGAATATCGGTGCCTCTTACGTTGGCTCCGTGCTTGTAAAGCAGGTGAGAAAAATAGCCCTCGTTACAGGCCACATCCAAACAGCATTTTCCACTGAGTCCCTTCGGAAAAAACTTGTCAATGATCGGCAGAATCATCTGCTCACGGGTCTGATGAACGGACCGGAGCTCTTCGATAAGTAGCGGCGTTTTCACGCCCTCTCCCAAATCAAACTCGTACATCCAGGCTGGTCCCGTATTTACCCACTTCAATTTCTCTTCCTTGGTCATCCTTCTCATCGAGGTGTCACGCTGGGTTGGTTCTGCCAATATCCGACAACTACGCGATCACATTTACACTTACTCATAACTGCACAAACAAAACTCCACTCGTTACCTTTGGCATGCCAACCAGTCCGAGGATGGAAGATCGCACGATCGAAGACTGCTCGAGCCTCGATTCTCTAAACTCAATCCTCTTTCCTTCTCTTCGGCTCCGCGTCTCTGCGCGAGGAGAACTCCCCACCCTAGGTTCCGCACGCATACTACGTTCTGCCAAGTATACATTATCGAATTTCTATTGAGACCGGCAAATGCCAGTAGTTAGTAATTGTGTGCGAACTTCCTTGAAAAACAGGCCACGCTCCTGTACATTTAGTCAAACTTGGACCAGTGTGCGTCGCAACCCGGCCCACCTTCATTTCTAAACTTGAGGAAATCCATGAAATCGCTTCTTAAGAAGTTTATACTGGGTGGAATCACTTGTTTGGTATTGCAATTCGTCATTCAGATAATCCTACCCGTTGCAATTGCCCAGGACTCCCCATCGGTTAAAGGGTGGAAGAAAGGTCAGGGATGGGGCTGGATGTGGGGTAAAGAGGATGAGGTCGGAGCCTTGAATGCCCTGACTTCCCAAACAGTCTTGAAGGCATTGAGCCTGGTCAAGCAGGGCAAGGTATATGACCTGGGAATCACTTATGACCGCACGTCCTTCAAATGGCCTGGCCATTCCCCGGCAGAAATCTTATCTTTTCGAACCCCGGAAGGGGTCAAGCGACAAAAGGACCTGGATTTTACTCTCCCCCCAGGTAACAAGGTTGCCTTGGCTTGGCATAGTTGCGCTCTCTTTATCAGCGATAACGTGGCGACTCAGATCGATGGATTGGGCCACATCACCACGGGTGACGACAATCATTGGTATAACGGCTTCAAGGAAGCCGACTGGGGAGGCAATTGGGGCATCCGCAAAGCAGATGCCACTACTATTCCCGCCATTGTGGCACGAGCCGTGCTGATTGATGTGGCAGGATTTCAAAAGGTGGATGCATTAAAAGCAGGGACGGCAATCGCTGTTGACGATCTGAAAAAAACGCTCGAATGGGAAAACGTGGATATCCAGCCGGGGGATGCCGTGTTTATTCGAACTGGAACTCTGCGCTACTGGGGAGAAAACGGGAGTGATCACGAAAAGATTCGTGCCCATGATACTGCTGGTATCAATCTTGACTCAGCCAGATGGTTGGTGGAACAAAAAGGAGCCATTCTGATTGGCTCAGACACTTCCGGGCTGGAGGTGGCTCCTGCTCCTCCAGGTAGTACCAGCTTCGTCCCAGTGCACGAATATTTATTGGTCCAGCAGGGAGTGCATATTGGGGAGTTTCATTTTTTGGAACAACTCTCCCAGGACAAGGTCTATGAGTTCTGTTACATTGCAGCCACGAACAAAATCAAGGGCACGACTGCCGGTTTTACTATGCGACCCATTGCACTGAAATGACTTCAGAAAAAAATCAATTCATCGCCATTGACACCCAAAAAGTTCCCTGGGAGGAGCGCTTCAACGAAAAGCTGGGCAGAGCGCTTCTACGCAAGGATCTTTTCAACGATCCGGAAACAGGAACAGAGATTCGATTAGTTCGCTATCCGGCCGGTGTGGTTAACCCCAGGCACACTCATCCTTGTGGTCATGGAATGTATGTCCTGGAAGGAACTCTGGTGACCCACAAAGGGACTTTTGGCCCGGGCACGTTTGTCTGGTTCCCTGAGGCGGAAGTCATGGAACATGGAGCCAGTCCGGACGGAGACGTGACTGTTCTCTTCGTCACCAACAAAAGTTTCCGAATCGATTACGTTGAATAGGTAAGAGGTCTCTCGTGCCGTCTGGGCAACCACCACCAAAGATGAAAATGTTACTGATTCCTCCTTTGAAGGAGAACGTGTGAAGAAATTGGCTGTAGAGCAGACCCCCTCACCCGGTCCGCCACGGCAGACTACCCTCTCCCCCAATGGGGGCGAGGGAGTTAACTCTTATGTCTTTGTTCCCCTCGCCCCCATCGGGGGAATCGGGGGCGAGGACCATTTGGATCTGCTCTACAAGGGATTTTTTCACAGCTTCCCCCTTGATTATTGATTAATGGGATTTCCAGCACAGTCGAATGAAATCCGCTCTCAAACAAGATCCCGTGGGAATTTGCCGAGGGTGCATCCATTCGAAAATCATAACTAGTTCCAAAGGCGGCATTTTCTACTATTGTCGCCTTTCGGAAAGCAACCCGCAATTTGCCAAGTATCCTCGCTTGCCAGTCTATCGATGTCCGGGATTTCAGAAAGCGATATCCAAGACGGAATAATTATTTCTTGAGATACTTACCGGGGTTTTCAGCAAAGGTCTTCCGGTTTTCTTTGGAGCTGAAATAGTAGGCATTGCCTTCGACCCCGTAAACAAATGCTTCAGCCTTGTCTACCTGCTTTCCTGAAACCGGGTCGATGGCTCGGGTGTATTTCTTGGGCTCATTTTTGATCTTTTCTTTGCACATGGCACAGCAGCCATAGTAAGTCTTCCCTTGGTATTGGATGGCAATGCCTGGCTTGGTGAGAACCATGTCCTGCATCATGCACACATATTCCCTTTTCTCCACATTGCCACTAGCACCAAAGGCCACGGCGAGACATAAAGTTGCCGCTAATACCGCAGAAGTCATCATTTTTTTCATTGGCAAGTCCTTTCGGTTCAAATGAAATCGAATCCAATTCTAACACAATCTGGATACGGCTTATCCATCATAGGGGCAATCGGGCCACTTTGCCTGTTGGGATGGGTTGTTCGAGGAGCCTTTCACTAAAAGTCTCTACGTTCAAGATCGTAACCAGCATTATCAAGTTTGTTCGTCGTTGCCTTCGTTGTCCTGACTAGCTCTTAACCTGATGACGGGAACAAGAAAATTCAAAGGTTGACCTGCTTATCATTTGATTCTTTTAATCAAGCAAGCGCTTATAAGATGGTACCTCATGGCACGCAAGGAGTTCTGAATGCCCAAGTATAAGATTGCCTGGTTGCCCGGAGATGGGATCGGGATTGAAGTATTGGAAGCAGCAAAGTTGGTTTTGGATAGGCTCCGCTTGAATGCCGACTACATTCACGGTGATATTGGCTGGGAGTTCTGGTGCCGTGAGGGTGATCCCTTTCCCCAACGCACGATCGATGTATTGAAGACTGTCGATGCAGCTTTGTTTGGAGCAATTACTTCCAAGCCAATCAAGGCAGCAGAAGCTGAACTTGCCCCCTCCCTTAAAGGAACCGGATTAATTTACCGATCGCCCATCGTGCGCTTGCGACAGCTCTTTGATCTTTACATCTGTCTACGACCCTGCAAGGCATATTCCCGAAATCCACTGAACTACAAAGAAGGAATTAACCTGGTCATTTTTCGGGAAAACACCGAGGACCTTTATTCAGGAGTGGAATTTTACCCGGTGCCGGAAGAGTTGTCCGAGATATTGAGACACCTTTCCCCCCCATTTTCGGCTTTTGGTGGTCTTGGCAGTGACCAGTACGCTGTCTCTTGCAAGATCAATAGTCGCAAAGCCTCGGAGCGGATCTTACGGGCAGCCTTTGAATTTGCCAGAAAATATGGCCGAAAGAAAGTCACGGTAGTTCACAAGGCTAATGTCGTGCGAGCGACCGATGGAGTGTTTTTGGAGGCGGCTCAGGGGGTCGCCAGCAGTTACCCTGAAATCGCCTGGGATGACGCCAACATCGATGCCATGACGATGTGGTTGCTAAAGAATCCATCGAGCTATGATGTTTTGGTGGCGCCCAATCTTTATGGGGACATTATTTCCGACCTCTGTGCTCAAATGGTGGGTGGCCTGGGCTTTGGTTGTTCGGGCAACATCGGTGATCAATTGGCTGTCTTTGAACCAACGCATGGCTCAGCACCGAAATACGCTGGCCAATATAAGGTAAATCCTATTGCCACGATCTTGGCCGCCAAGATGATGCTTGAGTGGCTGGGAGAGACTCAAAAAGCGCAAAGGCTGGAAGAGGCAGTCGCCGAAGTCATCAGGGAAGGAAAGGTGCGAACCTATGACATGGGTGGCAGCAGCAAGACTCTCGAATTGGCGCAAGAAATTGGAAACAAACTGTAGGAAGAGAATTCTTCATCCTAACAACGGCAGTCAGCCACAGAGGCAGCAGATAAGGAGTTAACATCTTTGCAAAAGCCTTGAAAAATTGCTACCGTCCGGTTTGGGATTTTGACTAGCCCGCTTCAAGTTCCGAGCTGCTCCAACGCTCGCCACAGCGCAATATTCGATACGGCTGGGTGAGCTTCTGGGCTTCGGCCACGAATTCGTCTGGGGATGCCGTGTTGCATTCGAACATCTCGTAATGACACGGGATCACTAATCGTGCTCCCATTTCTTTAGCCATTACTGCTGCTTCGGGACCATTCAGATTTCCGGGGACCCGTCGCTCGGCAGCGCGCCCGTTGATCGGCAGCAAGGTGACGTCAATCTTCCATCTTCGCAAGCGCTCGATCATCCCGTCATACCTGACGGTGTCGCCGCTGTGGTAAAGTGCCCATCGACCAAAGCGAATCATGTAGCCAAGAAACCTGCTTCGCCCCAAGTCGTCTCGTTCAACCTGCTCGTGGGCCGCTGCGACTCCGATGAATTCAAAGCCGGCCACGGTGACTGTGCTGCCGTCATCCACTCCAAAAGGACAAGCCGGATCAATAGCCAGCCGTTCGGCCACCAACCGGCGATTGGCTTCCGGGATTACCAGCTTAACTGCAGGATTGACCCGCAAGAGTGGCTGCAGAGTATCTGGGTCCAGATGGTCCGTATGGTTGTGACTCGAGCTGACAACATCGATGAAGTCCAACTCCTCAGGTTCCACCACCCTCTCGGTCATGCGAACGTGCGGCTTATCCGTTGCGGCATATTTCTTAGTGAGTGAGTCCGACAAATAAGGATCGATCAATAAATGTTGATTTCGCCATTGCACCAGAAATCCGCTCTGCCCCAACCACCAGAGATGAAAGTCCGGGGCTTCAAGATTCGCTGCGGCAACATCTGCCAGGAAGCTTGCACCACGGCGTACAGGCAGAATCACAGTCTCAACTCCCTATTAGGCGCTTGGCGGAAGCCCTTGGCTGGACCAGCCCGTTATGTGGATCGAAACGCGAACCTGGTTCGCGTTTCTGGAATCGTCGTCGTGCTTGGCTTTTTGGATTTCGAGGCCGAGTATGAGAACGACGAGCACGATGTGCAAGCATATCCGGAGCGAAGCTCCCAGTTAGCTGTCTTCCAACTCAGGACCCATCTTCGCACAGCCGCCGGCCACGGGCTACAATTTCATCTCTTGACGAACGAGTTTTACGCCCTCCACCATGTTTTTCAACTTTAGCCGGGCCGCCCAGCGGGCTGTTTGACTCAGGCCACAATCGGGGGCAAAGGACAGGCGCTCCGGAGGAGCTTGTTGCAGGCACAACCGAACCCTGGCAGCCACCTCCTCGACGGTTTCAATATAATAACTCTTCACATCAATGATGCCCACGGCCACGTCCTTCTTCTCTGCTATCTGCCGGATCAATTCGATCTCCGCGAATTCACGACTGGCCATCTCCAAATGAATTTCATCTACCCGCATGTCCAAGAAGGCGGGGAACATGGGAGCATATCGTCGTAGCCCGACAGCTCGGCCTTTGTAATTGCCAAAGCATAGATGGGTTGACAGACGACATCTTCCGGCAATCGAGTCCACTGTTCGATTGAAAATGTTCACCAGCCTTTTCGGATCCGCGCGATGGGCGTAGCAGCTCATCGAGGGTTCGTCCACGGTGATTTCGTGGCAACCGGCATTCACTAGAGATTCCAGTTCAACGCGCACCAGCGGCAACAATGCCTCGGTGAGAGCATATCGATCCTTGTAGTGGTCGTTGGGAATCAAGCGCCCGCTCAGAGTGTAGGGGCCTGGCAGGCTGGCTTTAAGGGTGGGCCCTCGCGGAGCCAATCGCTTCAATCGTTCGAATTCTTCCACAGCACCTAATCCTCTTGGAGCGAGCAATTCACCGCTCACTGTGTGCTTACCGCGCTGGTCGTGGGCAGGTGGCCCAAACCTTCGAGCGGGTTTAGTCTCGATCTCAATTCCTTCGAGGAAGCCGTAGAACGAAAGGTTGAAGTCCACTCGGGTTTGTTCCCCGTCGGTAATCACATCCAAACCGGCTGCTGCCTGATCGTGAATGGCCACAATGACGGCATCTTCTCTCAGTTCATTGAGGTCCGCGCTGCCAAACTTTTCCAGGGTCTGGCAAGCGAACTCAAGCCAGCCGGGAAAAGGATAGCTTCCAACGACAGTGGTTCTCAGAGGACATTCTCTCATGGTTTCAAAGGAGAAGATTCACTCACCCATCCCCACGCCACCGCCGCTGCGCCCAGCACACCGGCGTGGTCTGGCATCCGAGAAATCACAATGGGCACCGGCTCTCCAGCTGGATAACGGAAGATATGCTGGTTGACTTGCTCCCGCAGTGGTTTGAGAAAGTGCCTGGCGCCATGGACTGCGCCACCGCCCAAGATTATGACCTCGGGGGCATAGACGTGAACGGCGCTAACGAGCAACCAGCCAAGCTTTTCAGTCCATCCCTTCAGTTCATCCAGGCAGAGACGGTCTCTCTTGGCGACACCCTCGATGACTGCGGCAAAATCAACCGAATGCGGGTCAGCAAAATATCGGTCGCTCAATATGGAAATAATGCCGCGCTGTAATCCGTCTCGGACGGACATCGCCAGCGCTGTGGCGGAACACAGCATGTCGGCCGTTCCTCGAGCTCCTGTCAAGCAAAGTCTTCCGCCCATAGCCTGGATAACAATATGGCTCATCTGAGTCCCAAACTGAAAATGAGGATCTCTGAGAATCTGGCCCGCCAGCATGACTCCTGAACCAACCCCGGTTCCCAGCGTAATGCTAACAGCCCATTGATGCTTTCGAGCCAATCCGTAATGCCTCTCGGCGATAATGGAAATCCGCCCGTCGTTTTCAGCGATCACAGGGATGCCCGTTGCCTCCTGCAACGCGGGAACCATCGGAAAGCCTTCAAGCCCTTTGAGCTTGCCAGGCAACAAAACCAAGCCCTGATGGGGGTCTACTGCTCCCGGGAAGCCAAGGCCTATTGCCTGAGGCTTCGAGCCAAGTGTTCTGGAAATATGCTTCACTTGGCGGCTTAGCGTCTTCAGCAACTCCTGGGGCCCCAAATTGGCACCCGAAGAGGTGACGGCTTCTGCCACTAGCGTCCCCCGGCGCGTCACGGCACCGCTCTTCAAGCGAGTCCCACCCACATCAAATCCGATGGTGTAGTCCTTACCCACTTAAAGACCATCCGGCATCTATGGTCAAGATATCGCCCGTAATGTTGCGAGAGTCCTCACTCAACAGGAAGACAGCAGCGCGGGCAACTTCCTCGGGCTGGATCAGGTCCTGGCAAAGAGGTTGTTTGGTTTTCATGAAATCTAAGATTTCCACGGTCGTTTGCGACCGCACGCTCATGGGCGTTCGAACCAGGGCTGGAGCAATGACGTTCACTCGAATCTTCCACGGGGCATAGAAGGCAGCCATGGCTTTGCTTAATCCGAGGATGGCTCCCTTACTGGCGCAGTAAGCATGGGCCGCAAAGAATTTCGGCTCAGGAGAAAACGCCAGGACGCTGGCCATATTCAGAATGGTACCTCTCAAACCGTCACTCCCAAGCGTTTGGGTAAGCATGTGACCGATGGTTGCACGACAAAGCAAAAACATGCTTTTCACGTTGGTATCCAGGGTCATGTCCCATCCTTCTTCGGTGCACTCATGAATAGGCCCGTCACCAAACTTTCTTCCACTGATGCCAGCAACGTTGAAGAGAGCGTCGATACGGCCGAACAGGCTCAAGCATCCGCTGACGACTTCACTGGCAGAAGCCGGGTGAGTCAGATCGGCAACGCAAAAATCACAGGTCCCTCCCTGGGCGCGCAGCGCTTTGGCCAGGGCGTGGCAGTGATCGGCTGTGCGGCTAGCAAAAAAAACACTCGCGTCTTCACGGATTGCCAGCTCAGCAGTGGCAGCGGCAATCCCGGTCGATCCGGAAATCAAGCAAACTTTGTTGTGAAGTTTCCCCGGCATGAATCTTAGTCCTACCCAAATTATTGCCCCACTGGTATTAGCCTCGGAGAGACCCAAGAGCATAGCCCACGGCGTCAGCCGTGGGACAACCCAGATGATAAATGAGCCCTGGAGGGGCGAGAGACAAGGCGTAACACTTTATCTTTCCTCCAGATTCTTTCGCCCCTGCCGGGGCTGGGCTCCTGGATGACCCTGACCCACGGCTGACGCCGTGGGCTATCATCTGCTGCCCCTCCAGGGCTACGCGATGACGCCGGGACAGAATGATTTCTGTTATCTATGGATCCTTGAGCCGTACCCACTTTCGCGAGCGCATCGATTGGTAACCGGCATCGAGGATACGATTGACGACAAAGCCATCTTCGTAGGTTTCTCGCGAGGTCTTTCCCTCTCTGGCGCATTCCACGAAATGCTTCATTTCGGCCTGATAACCATAGGCGAAAGCTTCCTCGGGCAGAGGTTTGGTCCAACCGACATCAATGTCCGCCTTCTCCACTAGATATCCTGCGGGCTTGGTGGTGAAAGCGGCAATGGGTGTTTGTCGAGTGACGTCGGTGAATAGAGATCCCTCCGTCCCATGAATTTCGTTTCTCAGGTCGAGTCCGCCAAGGGTTGACCATGAAAGTTCACAGTGGCCGATCCCACCGCTGGAAAAGCGAAGGACCATCAGAGCGTTGTCTTCGCCCTTGGTCTTTTTTCTATGCACCAGAGTATCTCCCCAGGCCATGACCTCTACCACGGGATCTTCTTTCCCGAAGAAATAACGCGCCGTTTCGATGCAATGACAGCCGAGATCGTGCATTGCTCCGCCCCCTGTCTTTGTGATATCCCAAAAATGAGCGCTGTGAGGACCGCTATGAGACTCTCTAGAGCGAACCCAGAGGACTCGTCCAATTCCCCCTCGCTCGATCATTTCACGCGCCTTGATGACGGCCGGCGCAAAAACTTCAGTCTCAGCATATCCGTGAAGAATGCCCGCCCTCCTGGCCGCATCTAACATGGCTTTGGCTTCACGGCTATTTCGAGCCAGAGGTTTGGTGCAGACTTGGTTCC
Organism: Acidobacteriota bacterium; assembly: GCA_003224725.1. GTDB lineage: Bacteria > Acidobacteriota > Terriglobia > Versatilivoradales > Versatilivoraceae > QHZQ01. Next base: position 12,608 of record QHZQ01000102.1, read on the forward strand.
GTCTGGCTTTAGCCAGAGCCAAAGCCACGGGCAAATGCTCTTCGTTGGGTAAGGCGATCAGATAGAGATCCAGGTCGGTACGGCCGATGATCTTCTTCAAATCGGTAGAGGACTCGGGAATATTCCAGCGACCGGCAAAGCCTTTTGCCCGTTCCTGCGACCGAGAATAATTGACCAGAACCTGCTGTCCATTAACATTGGCGAGCCCCTGCATGTAGAACTCCGCCACAAATCCCGATCCTAACACGGCGATGTTAACGATTTTCATTTACTCATAGAGATGAGACAGGCTTTTCCGATAAGCCTCATAGAAACACTCAAGCTGTTCCTGGGCGTCGGCATTGCCTACAAACTGGTGGCTCGGCAAGAGGACTAGCTTGTGACCCAACTTGAGAAGCCGCTCCGCCACCTCGCACCCCAACATGTTGATAATCATTGCCCCAGTGACTGTGGAGGTGGGTCCTGTTCGCCATTCCATCCCCTCGAGTTCGACGACGCAATCGCCGGAGGGAGACTGGTTGTCGAGGACTACGTCAGCCACGTCGATCAACTTCTTGCCCGAAGAATGGGCTGGGTCTGACTCCTCGCAGTGCCGGCGAGAGAGGATCGCAATGACCGGCATTCCCCGCTGTCTCACGCCCAATGCCAACTCCACAACGACCGGCCGAATCCCGCTCGTCGAAATCACAATAAACCCATCATAGGGGCCAAACTTAAAACCCTTCAAAATTTCTTCTGCATAACCCTCGTATTTCTCAAGATACAAAGGTGGCCGCAGCCCGTTAGGCCCCACAATGGAGAAGTGCGTCGAGAGAGCCATTTCCACCAGAGCGACAAAGCCTGGAAAACATCCCTGGCGAGGAGTCATCTCCTCGCACATCATGCGCGAATGACCTGCTCCAAAGAGAAAGATCAACCCACCACGGGCGATACGACTGGCGCAGATCTCGGCGGCCCTGTCGATAGCCGCTAACTGCGTCTCCAGAAGGCGCTCCAGGAGTTTTTGGGTTTTTTCAAAGTAGATGATGGATGCATTCATGGCTTAGAGTTCGTGGCAATTATACGTAAGAAGGCTGAAGAATGCGAACCGTATGTCGCCTGAGCGCTATTTGCCATTCGCTTTTTTTTCGCCTATAATCATTTGGTCTTGGCAGGGATCCTCAATCCTTATCGCACGCTCCTCAGGAGGGATTATGACGCTGACCAAACGTCAATTTCAGGTTCTGGCATTCTTGAATTCCTTTATCGAAAGAAACGGCTATTGCCCAAGCTTTGATGAGATTGGGAAAAACTTGAAACTGTCTTCCCTGGCGACAGTTCATAAGCACATTAATAGCTTGCAGAAAAAGGGATTCATTCGCCGTGGTTATAATCGGAGTCGCTCCATTGAAATCCTCAACAGAACGCCCTTAGAGAGTGTCAGATCGGGATTCGCAAGATCGCAGTTGGCCAGCGAAACTTCCAGAACATCCCAGGGGAGTGGCTTAGACTTGCCTTTACTGGGCCACATTTCCGCGGGTCGCCCACTGGAAGCCCTTGTCAGCGATGAAAGCTTATCGCTCAGGGATTTTGTGGAGAAAGAGAACGTCTACGTTTTGAAGGTCAAAGGAAATTCCATGATTGAGGATCACATTTGCGAGGGAGATTTTGTGGTCGTGGAAAACGTGGCTAGCGCGGAGAATGGTGATACCATCGTCGCGCTCATCGACAATAATGAAGCGACCTTGAAAAAGTTTTATCGCGAAAAGAACAGCACGGTGCGTCTCCAGCCGGCCAATGCCAGTATGGAACCGATTTTCGTGAGAGAAAAGGATTTGAAAATTCAGGGTAGGGTCATCGGTGTGTTAAGGAAGTATTGAGGATTGAGAATAGAGGATTGAGGATAGCCCCTGGTGTTTGCGCTTGTCGATCTTCGATCCTCTATCCTCAAGCCATTTAGTCTGCAATCGACGATTCGCAATTCGCAACCTCTGGGGTCATTCTCAAAACAATGAACTCGGTCATTTTCCATGTGGACATGGATGCATTTTTTGTCTCCGTCGAGGAACTGTTCGATCCCAACCTCAAAGGGAAAGCGGTGGTCGTTGGCGGAGAGCCAAACCAGAGGGGCGTAGTATCTGCGGCTTCTTATGAAGCCCGAAGATTTGGCGTGCATTCTGCGATGCCCTTGACCACAGCCAAAAAGCTTTGTCCGCACGCAATCTTCATAGCTGGGCAGCGGGAAAAGTACACTGAATACTCTGAACGTGTGCATCAGATCTTGTGCAATTACACGCCTATCGTCCAGAGGGTTTCGATCGACGAAGCCTACCTTGACTTCACCGGATCTGAGCGTCTCTACGGCCTTCCGTTGCAATTAGCCCACCGCCTTCGCATGGAGATCCTGGATAAGACCGGGTTGAGCGCTTCGGTGGGAATATCCAGAACCAAGCTCGTTTCCAAAGTGGCGTCCGACTTAGCCAAACCCAGTGGTATTTTTTATATCTTGCCCGGTCACGAAGCCGCCCTGCTGGCACCTTTGAGAGTTGGGAAGCTTCCCGGAATTGGAGAGATGACAGAAAGATACCTCAAGGATCTTGGCATCACGACGGTTGGAGAATTAGCCGAGGTAGGCAGGGAATTCTTGTGTGACGCCCTTGGCCAATGGGGCGAGTCGTTGTATCGCAAGTCCATCGGCCTTGATACGGCGCATTTTGATTTTCACGAGGAGCCCAAATCGATCAGCCATGAGAACACCTTTAACCAGGACACCAATAACCTGGAAGTCATTTACGCCACTCTTGCCCATCTAGTCCAAAAAGCGGCCCATCGGCTGCGCGAACATAAAATGTACGCCAGGAGCATAACTCTGAAACTACGCGATCTCGATTTTCACACCATCACGCGTGCAGTGTCTCTGGAAGAGGCTACCCATCTCGATAGCGAAATTCTTGAAAGTGTCCTGACACTCCTAAAGCAAAATTGGGATAGCCAATTGAAAATCCGCCTGTTGGGCGTGGCTTTGAGCGGCTTGAGCTACGGCCCTGTGCAGGAAGACCTTTTTGAAAAGTCAAGACGGGACAAGATGACCAGGCTGTACCAGGCGGCTGATAGGATCCGTGATAAGTTTGGCTTCGACTCCATCACCTCGGCCAGAACGGTGAAATGACGGGATGTGATGTAGGTTTCAGAGTGCAAAAGAAGCCAATAAGACAGGGACTTCGCCCTTGCCTGAAGTTTGGACATCTCTTATTCCCCGAAGGGGAATTATATTAATTATTTAGCAGTCCCGGGTTGTGCGGCAGGCAGTAGCGAGCAACCTCAGACCGCCGAGGAGTGCGGCTCTATCGGCTACGGACCCCTCACCCGGCCTTCCGCCACCCTCTCCCAAGGGGAGAGGGGCTGGGGGTGAGGGGCAGGCGCAGAGGGCCGCACCCATGGGAAATTAATTATGTCGTCATGTATAGCGGGCGAAAAATCTGTGGTACCTTGTTTGTTATGAAGAACACTGCCATTGAAATTGTAAAGAAGCTCCGAGCTGCTGGCTATAGCGCTTACTTTGTGGGCGGGTGTGTCCGCGATATGCTGATGGGCAATGATCCAAAAGACTACGATGTCGCCACCAGCGCGCGCCCGGAGGAAGTCGTGCAACTCTTTCCCCAAGCTCTCACGGTTGGAGCCCAGTTTGGCGTGGTCCTGGTGGTTGAGAACGAGCATCGTTACGAGGTTGCAACTTTTCGTTCCGACGGCGCCTATCAGGACGGGAGGCATCCTAACGAGGTCGTTTACACCGATGACCCATTCCGCGACGTCCTGCGGCGCGACTTTACCATTAACGGATTGCTCTATGACCCGCTGACAGAGACAGTACTCGATTTTGTAGAAGGGCAACGGGACATCGAAAATCGAATTATCCGGACCATAGGCGATCCTCAGCAACGCTTTCTTGAGGACAAGCTTCGCCTCATGCGAGCGATTCGGTTTGCAGCACGCTTCAATTACGCATTGGAACGGAATACTCACGAAACTGTTCTCAAGCTGGCCAATCAAATCAAGCAAGTCAGCCAGGAGCGAATTCGTGAGGAGCTCATCAAAGTTCTAACAGAAGGTTATGCAGCCAGGGGGATCAGACTCTTGGAAGAATGTCTCTTGCTTCAAGAGATTCTTCCTGAAGTTGTACATCTCAAGGGAGTCGCTCAACCCCCTGAGTTTCACCCCGAAGGGGACGTTTGGGTGCACACCTTGCTTATGCTGGAATTGATGGACCAGACGAAGAACCAGCAGCAAGTTTCACTGGCTGCAGCCTGTGAGGAACCCTTGGGGCAAGGACAGGTTCCACAGAGACCATCGGCCCCTAGCTACCCAACCATCACTCTTGCCATGGCAGTTTTGTTGCATGACATCGGGAAACCGCGGACCTTTGAAATCAAAGACCGCATTCGCTTCAATGACCATTGCGAGGTCGGCGCCAAGATGGCGGCCGGGATTTGCGATCGGTTCCGCTTCACCAACAAACAAACAGAGCGCATCGTTCAGCTTGTGCGCGATCATCTTAAGTTTAAAGATCTGCCACAAATGCGAGCCTCCACTCTAAAGCGGTTCTTGCGACAGGACGGATTTGAAGAGCATCTAGAATTGCATCGTCTCGATTGCCTGGGGAGTCATCGTAATCTGGAAAATTGGAAGTATGCTAAAGAGCGGTTAGAGCAGTTGGAACCTGAGGAAATCCGTCCTTCGCGCCTGCTCTCCGGAGACGATCTCATCCAGATGGGGTATCCTCCAGGTCCTCTTTTCAAAAAAATTCTAAGGGTTGTGGAAGACGCGCAACTGGACAACCAGATCCACAGTCAAGCAGAGGCTAAGGAATTTGTCTTAGCCAAGTTTCCGAGTCCCCCAGACACAATTCTCGCGCAGAGACGCGGAGGCGCAGAGAAGCAGAAAACTGAGGATTGAGGTTAGAGAATCGAGGATCGATAGTTGGTAGCCACGGAGAGAGCCTTTCTCGCCGTGGGCTTTTCCGCGGAGGTGGACAAACCCGCGACGAATTGGAAAGCAAATTCGTCGTGGCTACCAAAGCTGTTTCTTCGCCCAGTAAACCCAGGCATTACGAAAGCCCGCTCACTTCCATTGAGTTGAAAAAGGAATTCGGTCATGCCAGAACTTCCTGAAGTCGAAACCATTCGTCGTGGGCTGGCCGAAAAAGTTCTTCACAAGACTATCGAAAGAGTTGAAGTCCGTTGTAGCCGCATTATCCTTCACCCGCAACCTCCTGAGCTTGAAAGAGCCCTTGCCCATCAAACTATTAAAGAAA
>QHZQ01000282.1:0-2440 GCA_003224725.1 Acidobacteriota bacterium
GGGTGCGTCCCGGCTGGGCTGCCTCCCACCATCCAAAATGGTTTCGCGATATTTCCAAGCGCTGAGCGCTCGACGAACTGGCTGCCCTCCCGCTCGACGTTTGGGCGCAGGACCACGGTTACCAGAAGCTGCAGCCTAATGTCGCGGGGATTTAAAACCCAATACGACCGTGAAAGGTTGGATGCGTTAGCGCTTTTTGCGTAACGCATCTCGGGGAATGTGTGGATTCGAGATAAACCCGGCGAAGAACTCTGGGAGTGCAGCATCGATCTGGAAAACTCGAAACCGCCGAGACACAAAACCTTCAAATACGCGACACCACGGGGAAGCCACCGATAGACTTCATTGCCTCCACTCTTCGGTCCGGGTTATTTCATCAACCTGAAACCAGCAGTTCAAACAACCGCGGAGACGCAGAGAGAAACAGGGATAATAGAAAACGTAACGGCCTCCCATTTTTTCTCTCGCCAAAACGGTGAAAGAACTATGGCTCCACTGGGTTCAAAAGCCGAAAACGAACCGCCCGGCAATCCCGACGGTTGGCTGTTTTAACAAGAAGCTCTCTGCGTCTCTGCGGTGGGCTTTTACTGCCGTTTCTAGGATCAACGATTTCATCGTCCCCGCCTCAACTGCCATGCCCAACCGGGACCGTGACACCCAATCCCAACCGGACTCTGCTCGAATCGGCGTTCGTCCGGGTTCATCAGCGGCGTCAGGTTTTTCTCCGCGCCTCCGTGTCTCTGTGGCTTGCCTTCTACTTGTGGGCAGGAACTGCTACTCGGGCTTCGACCTCGACAATGCGCTTTTCCAGAGAGGATGGCGAGGGATCGCGTGCTGCTGCCTGTCTCAGATACCTCAGCAGATCACTATCCGAATTGGACGGAAGTTCCAGCTTCTCGCCCCGGTGCAGAGCGCAGGGCTTGTCGTTTTCTATCAACAGGCAGGCCATTCGCGGCCGGCTATCAAAGACTCGCGATAAGCCTACGTCAATCAACAAGACCTTACCGCCAAACCGAGGCAGGATAGCTCCTTCCGTGGGGGTGTGGCCAATCACAATACTCTCGGCTTGATGGTTCTGCAGAACCGATTTTACATGCAGCTCCAGAGCCATTTCGTCTTCCTGATCCAGCCCCCGGTACCATAAGGGTCCCTCGCCATCCATCACAAGGCCACCCGGCAGCTTTGTGAAATCCTCCAACTCTTCACGGACGCGCTCGTTGATCTGGCGCACACTCCAGTCCACATACTTGGGACCGATCCCGCCATGGAGGAACAACGTGTTATCGATCTTGATCACGGCGTTATGAGAGCGAATCCATTTTCCGTATTTTCCGGTTGGACCCAGTTCGCGGCGGTGCTCGGCGTACCCCAAAGGATGCTCCGATTCCCATTTCTTTTGAAAAGCGTCATCGAACACAGGAACGCTCTCAGGCAGCGAAGAGCTTTTGATCTGCTCCAGGTGTTTCTTGTAAAGCTCATCGCGAGCTTTCTCAGAATTGGAGTCTCGAAAGGCTGCAAATTCGCCGGGTGAGACGTAGCGGAGGTCACCGTAGATATTCACGGCTTCGTGATTGCCAATCAGGAAATGGACCCAACCACCGGCGCGGCGAGACTCTTTTTCAAGCTTCATCAAGAGCTCCATCACTTTCCGTGAGTCAGGACCCCTGTCAAGAATGTCTCCCGTTTGTACCAGGTGGGTTTTTTCTCCGGACCAGTTCTCTTTCGAGTCAATGAGTTTAGCCGAGCGCAGCGCCGCGATAAATTGCTCATAATCGCCATGAACATCGCCTATGGCAACAACGCGCCCAACGCCTTTCCAAACATCCTCGGCGGCCGCAGAGGACGAGAGCTGCGTCAGCAAGAGGAGGCAGAGAACGATGCCGTAAAGAAGCGCGATTGCGCTTTGACCCCGGCGAACTTGATCTCCCTCTTCAATACTCATCATGAGTCACTTGTCAGTGTTCTACCTTAGAGCCGTGTGGTCTACAAGACCGAAAACACCAGGCTGGGCTCGCTTTACCAGGCAAGAGGTGAGAGAAAGATTACTTTGGGTGGCTGCCCCTCGAGGTACTGAATGTAATAGGTAAGGTTCATTATCGGCGCGGCATAGACCTTTCCGCCCGGCGGCAGGCGCGTGGCTCTGGCCATTTCGGGTTCTTCTTCAAAAGCAGGGCCAAATTCCTTCTTCAGGTAGTTCAGGTTTGAGCGAAAGAGTCCTGTTTCCCAATATTGGCTGGATAATAGCGACTCGTACTTTTTACTTTTGAACTTTTTCTGCAACTTCCAATAGTCTTGCAAGTCGGAGCGGTTCTTCAAGACAGCGGGCTGGCCGTTGGAGTCCGTTAAAAATGTGCCATCTGCGCTGACATGACAGTGCCCCGAGGATGTCTCAGACCAGTATTTTTCACGAATCTTACTTTTAGCGATACCTTTCTCATCG
>QHZQ01000282.1:2453-11914 GCA_003224725.1 Acidobacteriota bacterium
TAGTTTTGCAGTCGTGCCGGCTCATCAGTTCGCAGCCACCGGCCAGGGCACTGCGGGCGCGGGTCACGACGTATTCAAACAATTCCTGGTCCCCCATCTCTTGCGCCAGGCTGGGTTCCAACTGCCAGGCTTTCGCCGCCGGCCCATAGTAGCGCATCAGAGCACACAATTCTCTCCGCCCCGGTTCCAGCAACTCAGCCACTTTCAAGGCTTCTGTGAGGTTGGATTCCAAACGCGACACGAAATCAGAGAGCGGCTGCGGAACTTCGGTCCTCTGGGCGTATACGGTGGATGCCGCGCAAACTATTAGAATTCCGATAACACCTGCGAAAATCCTCCCGATTAAGGGAACGTGTGAGAAAATCAGATGTTGAGAAGATCGGACGCGCCCCCTCACCCCTGGCCCCTCTCCTCCGATGAGGGCGAGGGGAAAGAATACATGCCAGTTAACTCCCCCGCCCCCACTGGGGGAGAGGGTGGCCGAAGGCCGGGTGAGGGGGAACGATTCAATTTTTTCACAGCTTCCGGGTGATGAGCGAGGACATCCCCCTGCACCGCCTTCAAAGGGGGAATAAGCGGGATTCTTATCGGCCCTGCCCCCAGCAGGGGTACAGCGATTTCCAAAATAAGTTCGTTGTGATTGTCTCATCATTTTAATCCGACCGGAAACCCGGATCGCAATACTGCTTATTGAAAGTGCGCCAATGTTCATCTGCCAAAACATTCGAGTTGTCCCGCGTCAAGTGAAGCAGGCCTCTCTCATAGTCGATGTCAATATCCACACAGCCTGAGCTTTCTGTGAAATTGAAGTGCAAATGGGGAAAGTTATCCACGCTGCGCTGGTGCTCAAACTTATGTTGGGGCCGGCAGAAATCCGGGTGCCTTGTACCGAGCCCATCATAACCAAAGGAACGTTTTGTGCAAATACTCCTGAACTGCCCTTTGCCCTGAGCGATGTGAGACACAGCTGCAGGCTGGAGTTTCGTATAGATCCGAAAAGCCTCGTTATTGTCGAAGCGGCGCCCGTCGGAAAACTTGTTCTCCCCATGGACCTCCTCGAGAGATTCGACCCACTCTAATAGATTGATGCCGGCCTCGTTCTCGATGCTCCCCAGGGCAGCGGTAATGGCCAGAAAAGTCGTTTTCTCTTCAGGCGTAAGGGTGTGCCAAACCGCCTCGGCTTTCCGGGTGCTGCACCGGGCAGCCCGAAGCTTCCCTTCATCACTTTGTTGCAGATACTTCTCAAAAAGCATCCGTCTTGATTGCCCCACAGGTCTGTTTCCAAACAGATCCTTGTAGGACTCGAGAACGTATTTTCGCCCTTTGTACTTCAATTTCTCAGAGGCTTGGGTATAAGTCACGCCCGCTTGGTTGAGCACGAGCCACGCCAATAGAATAATAATCCAGCTTGTGAGCCTGGAGCGTGCGATGGACATACAATCAAGTCTAGCACAGTCATGATAACGTCGTGTATGACTGGAAACGCAAAAGGTAAGAGAAAAAGGGCAAAGCGGGTTGTCCCTTTTTCCATGGTGCCGTCCTTAGGGGTTGAGGATCAACACCTAGTGCAGGGTAAAACTGACAACAGATGCCTGAATGCATGGCCGCCGTATCTTCTTAATGCATTAGGTTCGAGTGATGGCGAGAATAAAGGGTGTGCTCTCATAACATTGAAATGGAGGCAGGATCTGTGACAGACTTGCCTTTCTGGCTGCGGACTTGCTTGCTTTATCCTAGAAACAGCAGTAAAAGCCCACCGCAGAGGCGCGGAGAGCTTCTTGTTAAAACAGCCAACAGTCGGGATTGCCGGGCGGTTGGTTTTCGGCTTTTGAATCCAGTGTAGCCATACTTCTTTCACCGTTGTGGTGAGAGAAAAAATGGGAGGCCGTTACGTTTTATAGCTGTTTCTCTCTGCGTCTCCGCGGTTGTTCGAACTGCCGGTTTTAGGTTTATGGATGTACCAGAGACATCTGATCAGCCAGGAATGGCCTTAAGGGCAAAATCTCTCCACGATATCGACGAGATACCACGCTTTTCTCATGCCGTCCTCATCTATAATCCAGCAGCCAGGAAAATGCTCCATGGGCCGTCGGAGAAGTTACAGGATGTACTTCAAGTTTTGAACTCCTACGGAGTCAAGGTGGAAGTGGTTGCCACGACGGGACCCAAAGTCGCTTCATCCCTGGCTAAGAAAGCAGTGGATTCAGGCTCCGACTTGATAATTGCCAGTGGTGGCGACGGCACGATTAACGAAGTCATCTCAGGAATGGCCAAGTCAACGGTACCCCTCCTGGTCATTCCGGCTGGAACAGCGAATGTCCTGGCCAAAGAGATTGGACTGCCCAGGAGCCTGGTGAAATCAACAGAGTTGATAAAAACCGGCAGGATCCGCAGAATTTCTCTGGGGAAGGTGGATCGTCGTTACTTTGTCCTGATGGCAGGGATCGGGGTGGATGCCGACACCATCGCTGCCGTCAATCAGCAATTGAAACGTTGGTTAGGGGAGGGATCTTTCTGGATTGCAGGATTTAAGCAGCTCTTTCAATATGATTTCCCCTCTTTCGAACTGACTATTGATGGGAAGGTGGAGAATGCGACTTTCGCCGTTATCAGCAAGGCTAAAAATTACGGAGGCCCTTTCCAGATTACTCCTCAAGCCGATTTGTTCTCAGATCAATTTGACGTTTGCCTCTTCCAAAGTCGTAATCGTTGGCGCTATCTTAGCTACCTCTGGTACCTGACTTGGGGGAAGCATGCTTCGTTAAGTGACGTCAAATATCTAAAGTCCAGAACAGTTGAGGTGTTCGGTAGCTCCGATATCCAGGTTCAAGTGGATGGAGAGTTGATCGCGACGTTACCCCAGAAATTCACAATCGAAACCGACGCACTTTCTTTGATTGTACCTCGGCCGGAATATTCTTGATCAAAACACTGCTAGTCATTGTCATTCTATCTTTGGTGGCTGGCGTAGTCTACGCCTTTGGGTTTTGGGGAAGGCCTGTTCCACTTCGGTTCACTTTGACGGAGAATGCAGACACTGACCAGGATGGCTTCATCGATACCTGGCATTTTGCAAGTCCGCACGACGGCAAAGCTGATTTCGTTGAAATCGACAGCAACCATGATGGCCGAGTGGATCGGCTTCAGTTCAGAAATCCAGATATCCAAACATTGGATGTTTCCAACAGCGGGAGCGATGTTTCCGCACGAAAAAAGCTGGCGGTTTGCCTTGACGGGGCTCCCTACGAGGTAATGGCCCAACTTTGGGACCAGGGACTCTTTCGAGAATTCTCACGGCCCGTTAAGGTAATCAGTGTCTTTCCTTCTGTGAGTGACGTAGCCCTGAGCGAGATTCTCCACGCTGAAAGGGTTCCCGGTTACGAAAACCTCTATTTCGATGTGCAACGCAACCAGATTGCCGGCGGGGCCATCAGCACCGTTTCAAAAGCCAGGATTCCTTACCTGGAAATTCTCGATTATGATGAACCCGGCATCTTTAAGGGGTTGGCTTATATCCTGCCAATCAGAACTTACCGAGCTGATCTAGGCCGGTTTCTCAAGAGATATGCCGCCAGCCCTCGTGGCTATTATAAAGCTCATCTCTGTGCCACGGATTCGCTTTGTCATCTCATGACACCAAACGAGTTTGCCAAGTATCTGCGAGAAGTGGATACCCTGCTACGGGATATTTTCCTACAGCATCAAGGGAAGCTGGATTTAGTCGTCTTCTCCGACCACGGGAATAGCCAGGTCCCAAGTCGGCGTCTGGACGTTGAGCATTTTCTGGCTGAAGCAGGGTTTCAAGTGGAATCCTCTCTCAGGAGCCAAAGAAGTGTGGCGATTCCAGGATTTGGGCTGGTCGGAGTGATGGCCGTCTATTGTGCCACTGATAACATTCCTAGACTGGCTCGGCTTTTTAGTCGATGTGAGGGAGTGGATTTTTGTGCCTTTCTCGAGCAAGGGGCGGTCCGAATTAGTTCTGACCGAGGGACCGCCAGAATCCTTGCAGACGCCTCAGGGCATCGGCTCAAGTACGAAAGGGTCGATGGGGATCCATTGGAATTGGCTCTTATCTGCGATCAATTATTGAGAGAGGCGCAGGTAGATTCCCAGGGTTTTGTTCAGGCCGATGTATGGTTTAAGTCCACGGTGGAGCACCAATTCCCCGATGCCATCAATGCTATTTTTCGGGGTGTGAACAATCACGTCACTAACCGCGCCAGTCTTCTGGTCAGCCTGAAAGACGGTTATCATTATGGAAGCCGGTTCTTCAATCAACTGGTCACGTTACGCTCAACCCACGGTAGCTTGCGGAAGACTTCCATGACCGGTTTTGCCATGTGCAACGGCCCCATGAGTCAAAAGATTGTCCCCGCTCGCGACGTGTTGAGTAGGCCCGGCAGTTTAGTGGAGCAATAGGTTCAAAAAAGCCTGAGGGTACGCCTTCTCAATTGCTAAAGCACGTCACCGTATTTTTGAATCGGTGTGTTAAGATCCCTCGCCTGCCGAAAATATTAATAATAAAAGTAGAAATTTAATAAGTGACAAAGTAAACTAATAGAGATTAAACTCTGTACTGCTGCTCTAAAATGTAAGAGGAACTTATGGACGACTCGTTGATAACCGTGAAAGAAGTGGCTGATTATCTAAAGCTTAAAGAACAGACGGTCTACCTTTTGGCCCGCCAAAACAAAATTCCCTCTCTGAAGGTAGGAGGAAGTCTTCGTTTCAAGAAATCGCAGATTGACTCGTGGCTATCTTCTCGGCCAGAGATGACCAAGCAGGATACGACTCGGCAGAAAGTTCTCATTGTGGATGATGAACAAGCGGTTCGCGGCACTTTGGAAAAAATGGTCGAGCTTCATGGAATATCGGCTGTCCTGGCGAAGAGTGGGGTCGAGGCCATCGAAAAGGCCAGGCAGGAGCCCTTTCGCATGGTCTTTCTGGATTTGAGCATGCCGGGAATGAATGGCGTTGAAACCTTGAAGGCCCTGAAAAAAATCGATCCTGAACTGGTCTTCGTGATCGTTACGGCTTTAACCGGAGAAGACGAGCTGTTTCGCAACGTCCTTGAATACGCTCCTGTTTCAGTCATTCCAAAGCCATTTAGATTGCAACAGATCGGTGATGTGCTGGGCATTTATTTCGAAGGTATTACCAGACCGGCATCCAGTTCCACCAGGGTTTGACAGACGAAGGTCTTGTTCTCTTACAGAAGATTTTGCCGCGTTTCACTTAATCTCATATCCTAAAAACGTACCCTGATAACTGACCAAGGGCTCTGACCCCTAAGCGCTAACTTTATCAGTCTTCCTGCCGGCTGCCGGAAGAACGAAACGCCAAGACGCCAAGGACGCCAAGAAAAGAGTACGCAACTGGGTCCGCCACCTTAATTTCCTGTTCCGCCCCCGATAGATGCGGAGGATTTCTGAGCTGGAAGCTGTCGCCTACCCAAAATCACGTTCGAATTGAGAAATCAGCTCCAAAGACAGGCACTTAATTTCAACAGGTCAGCAGGGAAGCCGTTTCCCTCTTCCCGGAGCCAAGTGCCCAACCGGGAACCTCAAATCAACAGATGATCCAGTCTTAAGTTAGCGCTTATGGGGCTCTGACCCTTGATATCCCCAGCACATACTCCTCATCCTCGTCCTCGAAAATCCAATGGCCGGGCACGACGACGACGAGAACGACAACAATTCCATATAAACGAGAAAACAATTCTCGTTTCGACCCACATGATGGGCTAACTCTTATGTGTTCTCGCCTGTTTCACGAGGGGTCCGTAGACCTCTTTGTCGAAAGGGGGGCAGCCGGTTGGAAATTGTCCTAAGGGATGACCTTTCTGACGCATTAAGTAGGTGCAGAAGGTAAGCGTCTTGCAGGTGTGGGACGTATCCAGCGTCCCTTTGGTTAGCGCATCTCGAGCAAAATTGGGGTAGGCCAAGGCTCCGCGCCCAATGCCCATCATCGTAACCCGGCCGTCACGGATGTTAGCAGCGCCGGCATGAAGTTGAAAATGTTGCAGCCAACTGTATCCGGTGCCTACCATCACCAGATCGGGAAAAGCTTTCTGTAACTCTGCGCAAAGACGGAAATGACGGTCGACGCCGATCAGTGGATGCTCGGGCGGAAAATAGTTACCTTCATCCGGCTTCTCGAAGGGCCGGCCAATATGAGGGTTCGCGTAGGGATTGCCCATCGAGATGTTGATGAGGGTAACGCCCAGCCGGCGTAGCATGGCAATGACTTGCCTGGGTTCATTCAGATCAGGCTCGAGAGGATTCTTTTCATTGACACCAAAACCGAATGGATAAGGGATGGGGAAGGCTCTGGGTTTGCCTATCTGGGTGGCAGTATCCAGCATGTACGGCACGCTGTCAAACACACCAAGGCGCGAAGCCAATAAGAATTCAGGACCCAAAGTGCCGCGGATTTTCGCAAGCACGTTTGTGACAAAGCGGCTGCGATTTTCAAGGCATCCTCCATATCTTCCCGGGCGAGTTTTCGCTCCCAACAGCTCATTGCCAAGATAGCCGTGGGTAAGCTTAATATCGACTCCTTTGAAACCAATCTCTCGCGCCAGCCTGGCTGCCTCCACAAAGCGATCTTCCAACTGCTCCAGGTAACCATCGCTCAAAATGGGATAATCCTGTGGAATCGTTACACCCTTCTTGCGATCCAGAAATGTGACCTTATCCAAAACAGGATGGCGCTGGCCGAGCAGAGGCAGCGGAGTGCTGTACCGCCCGGAATGAGTCAACTGCAAAACCTCGACCAAATCGCTGGTAGTTCCATAAACCTCTTGGTGAGCGAGTCGGGTACGATGCAAGAGGGCCTCCAACGACTTTGCATTGAAGTCATTGATCAGCAACTGCCGCGGGTTAGCTCTGCCTTCGGGAACGACAGCCGTCGCTTCGAACCAGAGGAGCTTGGCGCCTCCACGAGCAAAGCGCTCATAACGTCGAAACACCAGTTCATCCGGCTGGCCAATGGGAGTGCCATCACAGCCCTCCATCGGATGAATCGCCATCGAGTTCCCTGCAGTGAAAGGACCGATCTTCACAGGACGACCCAAATAAGCTTGTAGCCTCTCGAGGTTCGATTCCAACGGAATTTGCAAATTCAACTGCCGAATCTCCTGTTCGAGTTGTTCGAGGGATTGATAATGGAAATACCTTTTTGTCATGAATAGCAAACGCCTCCCTGGACACTAACGAACCACGAAGAAAGAGTCGGAAAGAGATGTGTCCGATCTGACTTCGCACGAAATAGAGTGTAATAAGAAGATCATCGGTTTTCAACCCCCAGGGTAATTTGGTTCTTGTTTGATCGATGGTCGGTTTCCCCTGTTTCGGCCAGCAAGGGGTAGCGGGCAACCTCGTACCGCCGAGGAAATCGGAGGCCGGGCGATAGCGTTGAACCGCCAAGAGCGCCAAGCCAAACAATCGTAGACACGGGAAGCGCTGCGTGCAAAACTATCGGACCCCGGTCTGATTAGGCCCTCCTTAAGTATTGATGGTTATCTGTGCGTCCTGGCGTCCTGGCGTTCTGGGCGGTTCGACTCCCTTCTTGAAATTTGACCGAACTTTCAGTTTCGGCGCCACCAAGTGAAACTAGGTCATGAATTTTGTAATGCGTTAGCTACGGGGGCGTTTGGGGGGTCTTGGTAGCCACGGTGAGCGCCTCTCGCCGTGGGCTTTTCCCTGGGGACAAACCCACGACGAATTAGAAGCAAATTCGTCGTGGCTACCAAAGCTGTTTTCTTCGCCCTCCGTTACTAATGTATTACTGAATTTTGTCCCCTCGCATGGAAGAAGATGTTGGCAGATGGTATAATCGGAACCATTCACAGCAGCTCGTCGCTTTGAAGGGGGAATGACGCCCTCGCAGCAGGCTGAGAGCTTCATTGGAGAGCCCGCCCGGGAGGTGGTAACCAGAGTGCCGACTGAGGACAAAGCACGACCCATGGTGGGACGGCAGATCGGCGCCTACAAAATTCTTGCCCTGTTGGGCGCCGGTGGGATGGGGGAGGTGTACCGAGCACGCGACACCAGGCTCGACCGCATTGCTGCGCTGAAAATCTTGCCGGTTGAAGTCGCTTCCAATCCGGACCGAATGCGGCGCTTTGTCCAGGAGGCCAAGGCGGCTTCCGCCCTTAATCACCCTAATGTCGCCCATATTTATGAAATCGGAGAATCCGATGGGATCCCCTTCATTGCCATGGAGTATGTCGAGGGGCAAACTCTGGCGGACAGGATTCATGCCGGCCGAAACCCCTCACCCGGCCAACCGTCCGGCTGACCACCCTCTCCCCAGGGAACAGGAGCTGGGGCGGAAGGACAGCAGGGTCGCCCCCTAGAGACTGCGGAGATCGTGGAGATTGTTATCCAGGTGGCCGATGCCTTGGATGAAGCCCACGGCAAAGGGATTACCCACCGTGACATCAAACCGCCGAACCTGATGCTGACACCCCGAGGACAGGTCAAAGTGCTGGACTTCGGACTGGCAAAAGTCACTCACCCTGAAGGACAGACTCTGGACAGCGACTTGAGCACGGTGATAAACACCTCGCCAGGACTGACGATGGGAACCGTGCAGTACATGAGCCCCGAGCAGGCGCTGGGGCGAGACATAGACCACCGCACGGACATTTTTAGCCTGGGCATCGTGCTCTATGAGATGATCACGGGGCGGCGACCTTTCTCTGGGTCAACCGCGACCGAGATCATTGATCAGATCCTGCACGCACAATCACAGCCGGTGGCCCACTTCAATGACCGGGCGCCAGCCGAGCTTGAACGGATCGTATCGAAATGCCTGGAGAAGGATCGGGAGCGGCGCTATCAGTCGGCTCATGAGCTTCTGCTGGACCTGAGTCATTTCAAACGAAACTGGGACGCTGGCGTAGGCGTGGCCCCGGTGAAGACACTCCCCCCAAGATACCTGACTCCCTTATGGTCTCGGGTCCGGCAAGCCTGGTTTGCCATCCTGATGCTGGCGGGCGTGCTTCTGGCGCTCCTTGTGGCCTTCGATGTGGGAACACTCAGGAAATGGGGAGAGGAACTTCTCTTTCCAAAGGCCATTGCTTTTGCCAAGCGGGACTGGCTGGTGATCGCTGACTTCGAGAATCTGACGGGAGAAGAGATCTTCGACAAGTCTCTCAATAGTGCCTTGGGCGTCAGCCTGGAACAGTCCAGCTACGTCAACGTTTACCCCAGGCGGAGCATCGAGGCGAGCCTGCGGCGAATGAAGAAGGAAGCTACGCAGCGTTTGGATGCCGCCTCGGCGCGGGGGATTGCCGAACGGGAAGGGTTGAAGCTCGTGCTGGCCCCCAGCATCAGCGGCATCGGAGGCGTCTACATGCTTTCCGCAGCCGTCCAGGACCCGATTACAGGTGCTTCGCTCAAGTCCGAGAGCCTTCCTGCTGAAGGAAAACCGCAAGTGCTGAAGGCGCTGGATCA
>QHZQ01000256.1 GCA_003224725.1 Acidobacteriota bacterium
GGAACAGACCGGTTCTATTCGACCTATCCCTGAAGGGGATAGATAACTAACCCCCTGGTGTATTCATCCCTTTCAGGGATGAAAATCCCTCAGGATCCCTAACTAACTAGGCAAGGGCTTCGCTCTTGATATCCCTGGCTTGGGTAGCCAGGTTAAGCACGGCACCATAATGCTCGCCAGAAGTAATGAGGACTGTTGACTGTCCACGAAAGAGAAAATAATGTGGATTGTCGGGATGCAGCTTTATCGCTTCCGCCGCCGGAGATGGTTGAGCCGAAGCCAAAACCCAGATTGCCATGATTAGATAGGAACGCAACCGTGAGACTGGGGCATTCTTTAACTGATCGCCCTGACTCACAAACCGATTGAGGCATCCGGGCCTAGACCCCTTCACGCTTCTTCTCCTTTCGAACAAATTGCATATCCTGTTTCGGTTCGGACTCAAACTCGACCTCGATCACTGAAACCAGTTCATCCGGGGCTCTTTCCGGGAGGCCGGTAAACTGTACGCGAAAATCGTCTTGCCGAAAATCTACTTTTTGTCCGTTCTTGAATAACCGGGCGGACTTGACTTTGGTCCGCAGACCCCCAACTGTTACGGTTGATCCGGGCCAGAAATGCACGTGGATAAAGAGGGTGTTTCCCTTACGCGAGAAATTGGCAAAGAGGGATTCGGTCACCTGAGATCGTTCCGCCCCATAAATTGCTGAACCATGCTTCTCCATCCATTTCCCGACGGCGGTCAGGATGCGCACGGATTCTTCCGGAACGGATCCATCGGGCTTCGGGCCGATATTGAGCAAATAGTTCCCTCCGCCCTGAGCACAGGTCACGAGATTGCGTACGATGGTTTTGGGCGTTTTCCAGGCATCATCCGCTCTGTGGTAGCCCCAACTGTCATTCATTGTCATGCAGGCTTCCCAGGCCCGGTCTCCTTTTTCAGCGACAATCTCCTGCTCAGGGGTTGAAAAGTCGCCGGGCAGAAGGTTCCGGTTATTCACGATGATGTCGGGCTGCAATTGGAAAACCATCGTGTTCATTTTTTCCGATTCCCAGCTTTTGGCATCCAGAGGCCATGCCACGTCATACCACAAGATGTCCACTTTCCCGTAGTTGGTCATGAGCTCGCGAATCTGGCCATGAATGTACTCCACGAAGCGTTTTCGTGCGGCTTCATCGTGGGCGCAGCGAGCACCATCGGGGTGATGCCAGTCCATCAATGAGTGATAGAAGCCAAAGCGCAAACCCTCTGCCCGAGCGGCTTCCACATACTCCCGCACCAGATCGCGTCCGCACGCCTGCTTTGGAGCACAATATTGGGTATACTGGGTGTCGAACAGACAGAACCCCTCGTGATGCTTGGTCGTCATGACCATGTACTTCATGCCCGCCTGCCTGGCCAGTTTTGCCCAATCCCGTGCCGCATTCGGTTTGGGTGTGAACTGTTTGGCAAGCATTTGATATTCGGCTACCGGGATTCCCTCCACTTCCATGACCCACTCATGCCGGCCTAAGACGCTGTACAAGCCCCAGTGGATGAACATGCCGAATTTAGCCTCGTGCCACCATTTCATCCGGCGGGCGCGGTCGGCCGGTTCATTTGAGGTTGTTCGAATAGGTTGCCCTCCTCCGGTAAAATGATTCAAAGGTGCAACGGCCATGGCGACACTGGATCCAAGCAACGCCAGAGAATCACGTCTGGATATTTTGTTTTGCATAGATTATTTTCCCTCCTATTAGGATGTGCATGAACGAAGGTAACGCGATCATAAATCAAATTGGAGGAATCAGACCACATCTTTGGGAGTGCGGCGGCATGGCGCCGCTTTACAACGTCGCAGTGTTCTTGAGCGCGGCTTGACGGCCCCGACTGGAAAGAGGACGTCGCTGAACCGGGGTTGGCAAAGGTTGAGCAACGAATATAGGCAGCCTCAAGCGGCTGCGTGGAGATCCCTTCCAATGAAAGCGGCGTCAAGCCGTCGCACTCCAAAGCTTGGTCATCTTTCCTACTTCGTTGCGAGCGAGACTTAACGTTTACTCACACATTCTTCTTGTCATCCTTGCAAAGAGTGTTATAGAACTGCCTTTCGCCTTCGCATTATTTTCCAACGAACGAGGTGCCCGATGGAAATTCGGAATCACAAGGACGCATTGCAGAATGGGAAATTGACCCGGCGCCAGGCGCTGAAACTCGCAACAGCGGCCGGAGCCTTAACACTCGGCCGACGCCTTCTCGTTTCAAGTGCTCCCCTGAGTGGTTCACCGGGGCCCGTGGGATCGATCAATACCGTCGTGAAGGTGGGAGGCAGTTCGATCCTCTCCACCCTTTCCCAAACCGTGCTTTACTACGGGACTGAAGAACGCTTGCCCGAAGCCATTGATCTCCGCGCCGGGCCGCTCGCTATGATCTTTGAACCAAAAAATGCCTTTCTGCGCTACATTCGCTTCGGAGACCGCGAAATCTTGAGGGGGATATATGTTGCCGTGCGTGACCGTAACTGGGGAACCGTGGCTCCCATGATTTCCAACCTGAAGACGGAAGTCACAGCAGGGGCTTTCCGCCTCAGCTTTGACGTGCAATGCCAAGAAGGCGATATCAACTTTCATTGGAAGGGCGATATCAGCGGTGATAACCAGGGATCGATTAATTTCGGCTTTGACGGCCTCGCCCGGTCCACCTTTTGGCGCAACCGGCTGGGTTTTGCGGTGCTCCACCCCATCCGGGAATGCGCGGGAAATCCTTGTGCCGTAGAGAAAGTGGATGGCACCGTTGAGCGAGGAGTTTTCCCCCGCTACGTTTCGCCTACCCAACCTTTCAAAGAGATGCGCGCGATCTCCCATGAAGTTGTTCCCGAACTCATGGCTGAGGTTCGATTTGAAGGAGAAACCTTCGAGATGGAGGACCAGCGTAACTGGACCGACGCTTCCTACAAAACCTATTGCACGCCACTCAGCCTTCCCTACCCCGTCGAGGTCAAAGAAGGGACAAAGCTCGCGCAGTCCGTCAAACTCAATCTGAAGGGCAAGGCAAGTGCAGAGGCGCCCAAGATTGAATTGGGCGGTTCAAAAGTTACCGTTGCCGTCGATCAGAAGTCTCCGGCTCCCCTGCCTCTTATTGGACTGGGCATGGCCAGCCACGGCCATCCTCTGACGGATAAGGAGCGGCAGCGATTGAAGCAACTCAATCTTTCTCACCTTCGAGTTGACCTCAAACTTTCGGAGCCCGATTACCCAGAAATCCTGAACCGAGCAGCCGCGGAAGCTAAGGCCTTAGGAGTATCTCTGGAGGCAGCACTATTTTTGACCGGCTCGGCCGAGACAGAATTGAGCAACTTTGTTAGAAAACTCGAGCAGGTGAAACCACGCGTCTCTACCTGGCTCATCTTCCAGACAAAAGAAAAATCAACCACGGAACCCGCGATCCGCCTGGCGCGCCACCATCTCTCCAGCTATGATCCAAAAGCCAAAATCGGTGCGGGCACAAATGCTTATTTCGCCGAACTGAACCGTGGACGTCCGCCTGTAACCGCGTTGGATTTGGTCAGTTATAGCATGAACCCCCAGATCCACGCTTATGACAATGCCACCCTCGTCGAGACCCTGGAGGCACAGGCCGGTACCATCGAGAGCGCGCGCCAGTTCAGTGGCAATCTTTCTCTGGTGGTTTCACCGGTGACGCTCAGACCTCGTTTCAATCCCAATGCCACCGGACCTGAACCAGAACCCCGGCGGGACGAGCTTCCTCTACAAGTAGACGTAAGGCAGATGTCCCTGTTTGGCGCAGGCTGGACGCTAGGAAGCATAAAACATCTGGCGGGCAGCGGGACTTACAGCGTGACCTATTACGAAACCACCGGCTGGCGCGGAGTCATTGAAACCGAGGACGGACCTTCCTTGCCGAGGAAGTTCCGCTCCGTTGCCGGGGGAGTCTATCCCCTCTACCATGTTCTGGCGGATGTAGGAGAATTTGCCGGCGGCCACTTGCTTTCCACCACCTCCAGCGCTCCTCTGAATGTGGAAGGAATGGCGTTGCAAAAGGGAGAGCGGTTTCGTCTTCTTCTGGCCAACCTGGGTCCAAAGGTCCAGTATGTCCGAGTACTTAACTCGAAGCTGGGAGACTACGTGCAGGTGAAACGTCTCGACGAGTTCAGCGGCGAAGGAGCGATGCGCTCGCCAGAATCCTTTAGATCTAAGCCAGGACTGCTACAACAGACCTCAGGAAATCAAATTGAACTGGCTCTCCTGCCTTACGCCATCGTTCGGGTCGATCCGGCGAAGAGCCCATAATTATGATAGGAGTTTCTCATGATCCTTCGGATTACCACGAGCCATGAAAATTAGTCCCCTCCACCGGAGGGGACGTATGAAAAAATCAGCTACCGAGAGGATCGCACTCGCCCCCTCACCCCTGGCCCCTCTCCCCGTTGGGCGAGGGGGAAAGTAAACATTAGATTTAACTCCCCCGCCCCCACTGGGGGAGAGGGGTGAACGCTTGATAAGCGTTCACAAGGGCGGGTGAGGGGATCGGTCGAATTTTTTCACACCTTCGCGGGTGTATGGGTGGGTTGTCCCGAACCAGCAGGACCCACCCCGAAGGCTAGGCCTTCTGCCCCTCCCAAGAGGGGATTTTCAGAGGTGACTCTTATGCTGAGTCGCAGGAACTGTGTTCGACTGTTAGCTCTGGGGATTCCTGCCTTACGAATCCCCAGTATCGCCGCAGTAGTCCGCTTTCCCACTGTCCTGGCATCCAATCTGAAGTTAGCCTTTCACACTCCTGGTCCGCAACCCAACGGGCTGCAAGCCACTCGAGACGGTCTATGGATTCTGGATCAAAAGACCAACCGCGTGGCTCTGGTTCATTTCGAAAACGGTCGGGTAATTCGAGAATTCAAGACAGAGACTGACGCCGGCAGCGGCATTACCTTCGACGGTTCGGCTCTCTGGATTGCCTCTACCTATAATTGTCTCCTCCTTAAAGTAGACGCCCAGACAGGTAAAATGCTGCATTCCTTTCCAACTCCGGGAGCCGGAGTGGTTAAGTGGGGCTCCCGTGAGGAGCATCCGAAACCCACTGGCGCTCACGGCCTGGAATATTGGCGCGGCGAGCTCTGGGTAGCGGTCCCCCCATCGGCGACCATCTACGTGCTGAATCCTGAGAACGGAAAAGTCCTGCGGTCCTTTCCCGCACCGGGCGTGCGGCCGCATGGACTGGGCTGGGATCCTGATGGGTCCCTCTGGTGCACGGAAAGCAATTACCGGTCGTT
>QHZQ01000257.1 GCA_003224725.1 Acidobacteriota bacterium
AAATCCATCATGACTTCCATTGTTCATGACCCCTGGAACTCTCAAACTGGCTACGAGTTTCCAACCATGGTGGAGTGGCGCCACGCAGGTGAGTGGAAAACAGGTAGCGCGTCGGCCTTTCAGTGGGACTTTAGCCTCTTCGACCGTTATGTAAACACCATGATGTCTGCAGGGGTCAAGAGTAAAATCGACATGTATGCCATGATCAAGGGGCCAGGCCCCACGCCGGACGCCAGTATCCGCTATTTCGATACACGGGCCAAAACCTATCGAACCGAAGTTCTGAAGGTGGGAGATCCTAAATGGCGCGAAGCCTGGACCGCCTTCTTGCCAGCTCTGAAGGCCCATCTAACGGAAAAGGGGTGGTGGAAGATTGCCTACCTGGGCTTTGACGAGAAACCCAAGGTGATCATGGACCCGTTGTTTGAATTCGTTAGTCAAGTCGCACCGGACTTCAAGCTGGTCATGTCGGGAGGCCATGCTCGTGAAGGAGCAGGACACGAGGTGGTCATTTATTGGGATGAACTCGGCGGTGAAAAGTGGAATAAAGAATTTGCCCCGATGGTGAAGAGGATGCGAGAAAAAGAAGAGCTTGTCTCTTTCTATACAGCCTGTGAACCCCGCTTCCCCAACCTCTTTCTTTATTCTTCCCTTAGAGAAGCTCGCATGCTGCCCTGGATCGCCTGGAAATACAACCTTAGCGGCTACACCCGCTGGGCAGTTAACGCCTTTCCAGACGACGTGTGGAAACAGCCGAACTTCAAATGGCACTCGGGGGATATGTATTTTCAATATCCAGGAGAGAAGGGTCCTTTGGATGGCATGCGCTGGGAACTGCTGCGCCAAGGAATCCAGGATTACGAGGCCTTGCGTATTGCTCATGAGATGGCCTCATTCTGGGGTCGCGCCGACCTGCTGAAGATGCTGGAAAGCGCCGTGGAAATGGCCACCATTTTGGATTCCTGCCGTGACATTCCGCTGGTGCAAGAACACGATAAGCCAATGGCCGTTTCAACTGCCATCTTTGCCCAATATCTCCTTCCAATACCCGCAAGAGCTGGATAGGCCAGTGTCACCCCGTGCAGCGCCCGCTTGCACCCTGTTGGTGGGTTTTCTCTGCAGCGGCTCCGTTAGAAATCGATCAAGCCCAATTGTAACAGCGATTACCGCTTTTGGCAGGCCTCTTGCCTTTAGACAAACGGTAGATCTGGTGTTTGAAGGATTGATTGGGGTGTAGGGCGGGTTGTCCCAAACCGGAAGAGCCCACCCCGCAGGCTGATGCCTTCTGCCCCTCCTGGGGGGATTTTCAAGGAGACCTCATGGAGACAACCGTGTTTGTGGATGCAAAACGTGAGCAGTGCAGCGTCTTGGCAAAGGCTGAACGAAGAGCTCTGAATTGGTTGGTCCAACGCATACCTTCGAAGGTTGGGTCAGATCATCTTACCCTGACGGGTTTTCTGGCGTTGTTCTTGGCTGGAATATTTTATTATTGCAGTAAGTCGAATCCGTTGTTTCTTCATCTTGTCAATGCCTGTCTGACCCTCAATTGGTTTGGCGACAGTCTCGACGGTACTTTAGCGCGATATCGCAATAAGCAACGGCCAAGATACGGATTTTATGTCGATCATATCATCGACACCTTTGGCACTCTTTTTCTGTTCTCAGGGCTTGCACTCTCAAGCTATATGAGCCAAGAGGTGGCCTTTGCTCTGCTCATTGCCTATTTCATGCTGGCCATCAATGTTTATTTGGCGACCTATACCCTGGGTCAGTTTAAGTTGTCTTTTGGCAAATTGAGTCCCACGGAACTGAGACTGCTCCTCGGAATCGGAAACATCGCTTTACTTTATCATCCCCGTATTCATCTCCTGGGACAGAGTTATTTACTCTACGACATCGGTGGAATGATTAGCATTGGGGTCATGGTATGTGTGCTCGTTGCCTCAACGATCCGGAATACGAAAGCACTTTATGAATTAGAACGCATCTAAGGGCGCCTTAAAAACCCAGCCCGGCAGGGCGGAGGCCAGTATCCTAACTCAGTCCACCAGTTCAGCCATACGGTGACGCATTTGATTTGCATTGGTGCTCGTACTCCTGCTCACGTGGCTATTGGATCGCTCAACAAAACGGCTACGAGAGCAAACAACCAGACATGCAGTTCCTTCATCTGTAAAAGGGGCATGAAGGCGCGCAGAAAAAAGGCTTTGCAATTTCAGCAACATCAGATAGTTTCTCAGGGGTCGTGAGCCAGTCACCCTTGGGAGAGGAGAACCTAGTCCGCATGTTTCAATGCCAGCAGCACACGAAGAACTTGTTTTGCATTACCCTTGCTCGTCCCAGGAGGTCACTGTATCTTCCTATGCTGACGGCTCTGTTCTTGCGGCTGTTCTTGGCCACTCCGCAAGCAGTAGCCGCGCCGGAAGACGATTCGCGTTTGACGTCTCAGGGGCGTCTCGAACAGGATGACGTAATTCAGTCGATGTTGCAACGGGGTCGCGACACGGTTGGCGGGTTCTCGGGATACCAGGCCGTACGAACCTTTGAGGCCGAAAATCTGCGTTTCCAATTGAGGGCCAAGATGGTAGTGAGAACCAAGGTGGGACGAGACCGTAGAGCCGCCTCGCAGCCAGTTTCCTTCGAAGGCTCCGAGCTGATTCGCAAGCACGTCTTCGCTAGAATTCTGGAGGCGGAGGAAGAAGCAGGCCAGCAGCCCAAGGAGGTCAACATTACTCCGGAGAACTACCGATTTCACTTTGAGAAGATGGAAGTTTGGGAGGGTCGCGAAAACTATGTTTTCGCCATCACTCCCTTTCGTAAAAGCAAATACCTCATCCACGGCCGTATCTGGCTCGACCGCAACGACCTCGAAATCGTCCGGATCGTAGGCTCACCTGCTAAGCGGCCTTCGTTTTGGACCAGCAGCGTTAAGATCGAGAAAAACTATTGTAAACAAGGCAGCCGCTGGTTGCCGGCAAAGCTGTTTTCCGAAAGCCAGATTTTTCTGGCGGGAAAATCCAAGTTGGAAATTGAGTACAATTATCCCAAGACAGCACTAAATTAAGTCCGGCTCAAGCTTGCCCTTCAATATTTTCCGCTTGCCAACCATAGGTATGGTACCTCCATTCAATCCGTTCCTGATGGATGGTGTACACCGCGAATCCCTCGGGATGCCCCAGCCTCGGACCTTTCCACCAATTGCCGCATACGGCGCCTGAAGTCGTATATTGGGTCCTTTTGTATTGGTGATCCTCCACGATATGGAGATGGCCCTGCAGAATCAGTTTGACGTTATAGTCTGCGCAAAATCCCAGGACATCTTTGGTGTTGGCAATCACCAGGTCTGGTGAAACCGCTTCCATGGGCCCTTTTTCAAGCGCGGGTAGAATCGAGAAGAAGGGAATGTGAGTTACCAGGACGATGGGACGCCTGGGTCCCACGTCCCGGATGTCTTTTTGCAACCAGGTAAACTGCTCGTCGTCAATCCGACCTTGGTAGTCGAGAGCCGGTGTGATAAATATGGAGTCCAGCAAAATAAAATGCCAGTCTTGAAAATCGAATGATCGGTAGGTTTTTTCTTCGCCGACTCTCTTGGCATACATCTTCTTGCCATATTCGGGATGGGTTTGGAGAACCCCGGACTTGGGGTTAACCCCAAAGAGGTCGTGATTCCCGATTGTGTGATAGACCGGAATATCGAGTCCGCGAGTGATTTCTCCATACATCCTGTAAAGTTGATCTGCTCTTTCAAATCCGGTTTCAAAGACGTCAAATACGAGGTCTCCTCCCGCAATCGCCAAGTCGGGTTGGGGCTCGAGTTGATTCATGACGCGCACCGCCATGCGATATCCTTCAGAAGCCCGCAATTCGGGTTGAACGTGCACGTCGGTGAAGTGAATGAAACTCCAACTCTCTTTTGGTCGCAGGCGTGAAAGCGTGAGTTCGTGCAGGAAATATCCAGCCCCCGAGCAGACCCGCTGATGCCATACCTGTCTGGAGCAAGAATTCTCGGCGATTCAATGACATCACGAAGAAAATCCCCCCATACTGCTGACCATCTACTGCCTCCTGCTCATTGCCTTCCGCTTTCCGCCTTTTGCCTTCTGACTTCGACTTTCTCTGATCAGGTATTTCTTGAAATAGTCGCTCGTCTGGTTGGAAATCGTGACGTGGATGATCCCCTGGGCGTCACACTGATAACATTCTTCCACCCATTGCGAGTGGGCCTCAGGCCAGCGCTCCACTGGAATCTGATCCAGGCGGGCTTCCTGCCTGAGGCTGGGGTCGAAAGGAAACAGGACCGCGTCCCAAGCAATGATATCGCCACCCGGCTCCTGCTGCTCCTTCAACTGGCTGCATTCCAGAAAACGAAAATGCCCCACGTTATGGGCAGGATGATATTGCCGGTTAGCGGTGAGCTGAGGCTGGCCGGGGCCAGGCAAGGGAGTTGCCTTCGAAAAGATCGGATCAAAGACAATTTCACGGCCGTCTTCACTCTCCCTCCAAACCCCAAAATGCCGGCTGAATTGTTCCTCCCAGGTATAGCCGCTTTCCTGATCGGCAGCGATAGCCAGACCAATGGCGGTAGCCGCACTGGGATAGGGAGATCGACGCACCCGTTTGCCAAACCGATCTCGCAGAGATCGGGCCAGGACAGGAAGCTCGCTGGAACCGCCCACCAGATAAATACAGGCCAGGGTTTGCAAATCGTCGCCTGCCTCACCCAGAACCGAGTGCATGGCCGATTCCGTCGCCCGAATCGTCTTCGAGATGAGCGTTTCACATTTCTCGTAAAACTGGGAAACGGGGACCAATACCTCACCCGCCACCAGGCTAATTTGGCTTAGGTCGACCGTGATTTTGCGCGAGCTGGGGTTGAGGCTTTCCTTGGCTTCCCGGCACAAGTTCAAGAGGCGAACACGGGAGAGATGCTTTCGGGTGGAATCTGCCAGAACGGGTTGAGACAAGGCCAGCTCCATGAGCAGTTCGTCGAAATCATCCCCACCCAATTGTGAAATCCCATCGCTCCCAAGCACTTCATGTCTTTGTCCTGTCATCCGAATCACCGAGACGTCAAAGGTCCCTCCGCCTAAGTCGTACACCACGACGTGCTCGCGACGCCGCGTCACATCCGATTGGCGGTAACGATGCGCATACTCGATCCCCGCGGCGGAGGGCTCGTTGAGCATGCCAAGCAGGTGAAACCCGGCTCGGCGAAAGGCCTCCAGGGTCATGAAACGTTGATTGCTGTTGGCGTTGGCCGGAATGCCCACCATCACTTCCAACGGCTCCTGGGAGCTAACCTCGAGATTGCTCCGCCGAAGCAAGTCCTCGCGCAGAGTGGTGAGAAATTGGGTGAGCCAATCCATCAAGGGCAACTCGACTTGTCCCACCCGCAGGACGGATTGGGGCGAGCCCAGTGCCAAAAGACGCTTAAGCGAGCGGTAGAGTTCCCAATCGGAATCATACTGGGTCGCCAGAGCGTCCAGTCCGAAGGCTAACCGCTCTCCCTGAACGGCAATCAAGGACGGATACCAGTCCTGAATATCACCGCTTTCGGTCTGAAAATCAATTAAGGGATAATTCCCCTTCAAGACGGCGGCTACTCGTGTTCGTGTTGTGCCAAAATCAATTCCAAGTCTCATGTAAACTTGACCCCCCAAAAGTTGTCAGTCTGTAGCGGAAACCCCTTCGAGGGAAGCAGCAGGACCCGCCTGCTGGAAGTGCTCCCACCAGTTTGCCACTTAGAGACGTTCCTTGAACGGCTTCTACCCGACCGCTCCCCTTGGCTGTGAAAAAGGA
>QHZQ01000258.1:0-8998 GCA_003224725.1 Acidobacteriota bacterium
TGTCCTATTCTGCCAAATCACCCATCCGAAATTAAACAAGAGCCACCTGCTCTTCGATGGGCTCAGCTCAGCAATACCAGGGCTCGTTCAGGTAAGGAATAGAGGCACGAGGGAGTCCCAAAGGTATCCGCCTAATGAACTCGTTTTGAACTGTGCCGGTGGGATTGGCCATTTTCCAGATCTCAGAAAAAATCTCTCTGCGGCTAATTCCGTTGGCTTCAGAATTTTTTACCAATCGTCGAATCCGGTTGCAGAGTTGGTCCAGGCTCGGATCGCTGTGCGTCCAACGATAGCTTAAAGCCGCTTCGTCAAATTCCCCCAACATCTCTCGCAGTTCCGGCACCTCCAGGAGCTTAGAACCGGCAGGAATCAGCAGGCGTATGGCAAGTTGAATTGGAGAAACATTATCAATCAAGTCGAGATCTGTCAGGACAGAAAGCAAATCACGAAAACCTTCCCAGGTGGTCCACGGGGTAAACGTCACGAAGGTTGGCCCGAAGAAAATCCCTTCGAGTATGCCCCTTTTCCAGCAATTGCAGTACGTGGTCGTCTACAGACTCTACGGCGCTGGTCACAAAGAGGCAGCCTGTGTCCCGCAATGTCCCCAAGTGCCGGGAGTATTTTAAGAGATGCTCGATCTTAATCGTAACGTCGTAAGTGAGTGCAGGATATTCTCGGTGCAGCGAATTTACCAGCGCCAAGGCATGTCCAATGCCGTTGAAAAAATCTGGATCGCCAAAGGTGATATGTTCAGCGCCAACCTCAACCTGGTTTCTGATGTCGGCCAGGACGATCTCACGTTGCACTATGCGGAATTGCCCCTGATAAATGGGAACGATGGGGCAATGACGGCAGAGATGTTTGCAGCCTCGACTGGCTTCCGTATAGCCCACGGTATGAGGCTGCCCATCGCCCAACTCAAGGTGAGCGTAGTGAACCAAAGGGGGCAAACCAAAGCGCTCTGGAACCAAAAACTGTTGTTTGCCCAAAGAAATCGGGGCCGTGGGTTGCGGGTTTCTCCATGAACCTTTTTGAGTGTCTGCCAATCTTTCGACCAACTGGGCCAATCCTTTTTCGAACTCTCCACCCAGAATGGTGTGAGCTCCCAGCTTTCGCAGGTAAGGAGCGTTCATTGGAGCATAGAGTCCGTAAAAGCACAGATGAGCATCAGGATTGAGAGCCTTGACCCTGCCTAGGATTCTTAAAGCCATTCTGGTGGCCGTATGCATGGGCAGGTAAAAGGCAATCAGATCCGCTTCTTCAATCAACTGAGTCTGGAAGGGTTGCACTGACAAATCCAGGCAGGTGACAGAGGCCGCTGACTTCCGAAGCCAGGCCGCAGGAGAGGCCAGCCCAAAAGGTTGCCGTCCTAATTCATAAGTGGAAATCAGAAGGACTTTCATGAAGGTAATCGCGGCAGGGAGCCTTAGAGTGATGGATCGGGTTTACCGCCCGGAGGTGTTCGGCCTTTGGCTGTCTGCTCCAGGCTCTGTCCTTTTCTTGAGCTCTATTTGGCTTTTGGCGGCACATAGCCAGGAGGGAGTGCCGCTCCGGGGCCAAAGAAGTAATCTTCCATCTGCTGTTCAATGATTTTATTGGCTTCTTCAGTCCCCAACACCAGACGATATTCGTTGATAATCATTTTGAGATGTTCACGAAACATGCCCCAAGCTTCTTTGGAAACGTTTTCGTAAATGCGTTTTCCCAGTTCATCGTTAAAGGGTGGCTTATCCAGTCCGGGTAATTCACGCTGAAGTTTGACACATTTGACCATCCGCTCAGCCATTCGATTTCTCTCCAAGTGATAAATTTGACTCCAAAAATGGGCGGCTCAAAGAAGCTGTCCCTAAATTTAGCCCTTTCAGTTGTCTCAAACTGAATTTTGCGATGACGAAACTGGCCGCGTAAGAATTGCTAATAAGCAAATCACAATGGCCGCAGGTTCCATTCAGCTTCCTTATCTCCTCAGGCATCCAAAAATTATAACATTGATGATCAGACAACCAAAGTCTCAGAGGTGGAATTCGACGACATCTCCTTCTTCCAAGACGTGATCTCGGTGGACCATTTGCCCTTCGAACCGTTCGGATCCCCAGATTTTGGCAAACTTCAACCTTTCAGCGAAATCTTTATGGATATGGGCAGCGGCCTCCAAGACCGTACTTCCTTTTTTCAGCACAAAAGGGTCGTTAAAGTCCGCCTTTTTTCCAGGTGGCTTGGAGTAGATACGGACGATGTCCAGCATCTGGTAGATCCTGGCTTTAATCTCGGAGAGATTTTCTCCGGTCAAGTTTGAGAAAAAAAAGACTGGGACCCTATCCCCATAGAGCTCTTTCAGGATATCCAGGGCCTCATGTTCAGGATCGAGATCACTCTTCGTTCCGACAAGCATTGTCTTTGTCTTTTTGGAAATTGCACCCTCAATCGGTTTAGCCGGGTCTTGGGAGAATAGCTGAATTCTCGATTTCTCTAAGACAGCCTGGGCCGTTTCCAGTTGCTCCAGCATTTCCGGTGAGGATAAATCCGCTAATAGCAAGGCGGCATCCGCATTGCGAATGATACTTGAGAGTCGCGGTTCCCAGGATTCGTGGCTGACAGGCGGCAAATCAACTAATTGAATCTGAATGTTCTCAAAAGGCATCATACCTGGCAGGGGAACGCGCGTCGTATAAGGGTAATCAGCGATTTCCGGCGTAGCATGAGTCAAGCGAGCCAAGAGTGAAGACTTCCCAGAATTAGGGGCTCCTAAGAGAACCACTTGCCCGGCTCCCTCTCTTTCGACAATGTCCAAACTGCTACGTTTGCCGCCGGGTCCCTGGGGTTTTTGCAATTCCGCTCTACATTTAGACAGTCGGGATTTCAGGTCCGCTTGAAGTTTCTCAGTGCCTTTATGTTTAGGGATCACAGCCAACATTTCTTCGAGGGCAGAAACTTTATCGCTCGGGGTGACCGCCTGTTTATAACGTTTCTCAGCTTCGAGATATTGGGGAGTCAAATTTGCGGGCATGATTTATTTCCAGGAGAGGATTTTCTCTCGGACACGGCGGACTCTTACTGCCACTTCGCGAATTTTATTACAGCCGAACACAGCCGGTGAAAGGAAAATTGCCAGCACCGGCTTGACAAGGTCTCCGGGGCTGTCTAGTGTTATGAAGAAATAAGGAGAAGGTTAATGGCAGTGAGCTGCTCAAGAGGATTAGAGCTTAAGCAAACTTGGTACTCGATCTCATAATATGAAATGCCTTCAATTTCCAGACTGATTGCCAGAAGTTCATCCTGCTCTTGCTCGTGCTCTTACTCGATGAGTCGGCGGCAAGCCGAGCAAGAGCAAGAGTACGAGCACGAGGGCAAATGAAATACATTGAGGGGGATCGCCTCAGTGGTGCATAATTTGGGTAATATGAAATGCCTTCAATTTCCAGACTGATTGCCAGAAGTTCATCCTGCTCTTGCTCGTGCTCTTACTCGATGAGTCGGCGGCAAGCCGAGCAAGAGCAAGAGTACGAGCACGAGGGCAAATGAAATACATCACCGTTCGGACATGGCAGCGTTAGGGATTACTTGTGGATAGCGTTAAAGAAGAATTATACCGCCTAATTCGAGGAGAAATCCAAGAGGGAGATCTGCTGGAAAAAAGAACGACTTACTGTATCGGAGGTCCGGCAGAATTCCTGGTGTGTCCAAAAGATATTGAAGACTTGGGCCGGCTCAATGATTTTATCCAAAGACGGGGATTGCCCAAGTTTGTCCTGGGAGGAGGCGCCAACGTATTGATTAGTGACCAGGGATTTAACGGAATCGTCGTTCATTTCAAGAATTTCGACCGATTGACCTTTGAAGATTCTTGCGTGGTGGCCGGAGCAGGACTGATGCTGGATCGATTTGTGGTTGCTTGCTTGAGGCGAGGACTCGCCGGGTTGGAACGATTGTCTGGGATTCCCGGTACTTTGGGTGGCGCGCTGAGAATGAATGCAGGAGCCTTCGATGCAGAGATATCGGATCATTTGGTAACAGTAGAATTAATGGATTATGAGGGTAACTATCAGGTTTTGGAAAAAGGCTCGGTCGGTTTTGAATATCGCAAAGCGCCAGTCATTAAAAATACCTACATTCTAGGCGCAACCTTCGATTTTCCTGACGGTTTCAGCGAGGAGCTGTTCAAGATTCGAGAAGATATACTGGCTCGTCGTTACGAGAAACAACCCTGGCAGTATCCTTCGGCTGGCAGTGTCTTCAAGCGGCCGCCAGGGTATTACGCCGGCAAGCTTATTGAAGATGCGGGGCTCAAAGGAAGAGTTTTTGGGCGAGCTCAGATCTCCCCCAAGCATGCAGGAATCATCATCAATCTGGGGGGAGCCAAGGCTTCGGATGTTATGGAGTTGATTCGCCTGGCGAAACAGGAAGTTCGCACCCAGTTCGGCGTCGAGCTCGAACTAGAGCAGGAGCTGATCGGATTCGATGGGTCCCTGAGTTTTTAAAGGGGCTGGCGTCCTGCAAAGCCGGCATCCATGTCATGCCACCACGAAACTTTGTCCTCATCCAGCTTCCAGCACAGATAGACCACTCGGCCCTCTCGCTTATGAGGAAAATCGCACAAGCCAATATCGAAATCCTTGACCAGAACCCCCAAGTCTTCAATCTCCTTCATGGCTTGCTGAAAGGCATCTAAAATTTCAATGTACTCTGCACCTCGCGGAATTCCCCAGTCACTGAGGTAAGCTTTTTGAGCCTTTTCTAACTCAGGCTTCATCCCCAGCATGCGCCCTCTTTCAGCCTGAACTCTAGCCAAAAGGTCCCTTAAGTGTGGGATCAAAGCATTGGCTTCATCAAGTGAAAATAACTTATTCATGGTTTGAACCAATCAATTTCGGTGGCGAAGTACACCCCGCCTGCTGCCCAAGTCTGTTAAGTTTCGTTGGCCCGGGCTTCAGCACGGGGTGAGCGGATATCCCGGACTATGTTGCTCGTCGTCGGCCTCGTCCTCGAAATCGAAACGCCGAGCATGACGACGAGGACGAAAACGACGACGAGTCCATAAACGAGAACAAAATTCTCGTTTCGATCCAACGACCATGCCCCCAAAACGCATCCAGAGAAATAGGAGTCAGGTAAATACGTCAGCGTCGTTGTGAAACATGGTACTAAGATTTGAACTGCTCAGTCGATGAGAAATAACATAGGGTTTTGTTTGCTGTCAAAAAAATTCTTCATCTTCCAAATAATGCGTCAGTTGGGTGAAGGAACATCTTTGGTAGCCACGATCAGCAGCTTTTGCTGCCCGTGGGCTTTTCCCCACGAACTGCCCACGATCACCGAAAAGCGCGGTGATCGTGGCTACCAAAGCTAGGGATATCAGGGGTGAAGCCCCTCGCTAGTTTTAGAACCCAGGCTTGGGCATTACGATTAGCTATATTTCCCCAGACGCACCAAAAAACCTAGACAAACATTTGGGATCTGCTAGACTTTGAACTGCTTGCTTTGGAGTACGGATTTTTCTATGAGAAAGCGAAGTGTCCAGTTTTTGGCACTCTGGTTCTAGAGAGGAGGGAACCCATGAAAGATCCCATGAGTCGAAGAGAGTTCTTGCAGAAAACAACGGCGAGTTTCGCCACTGTCACGGCCGCTGGTTCACTGGGGGCGGGAACGTTGCTTTCGGATACCAAAGATCTAAAGAACTCAATTCCGAAACGCACGCTCGGCAAAACCGGCGTGAAAGTCTCCCAGTTGGCCTTTGGCGGCGGAAGCCGCTTTATGATGTACAAAAGTGATGAGGAAGCCGTCCAGGTCTTGAATTGGGTTATCGATAACGGTATTAATTATCTCGATACCGCCCATGTTTACGGTAACGGCGAAAGTGAACGGCGCTACGGGATGGTCATGAAAGACCGCCGTCAGGAAGTGTTTCTTGTGACCAAGTTGCCGGCTCGGGATGCTGAAAATTTCATGCGCCAGTTTGAGTTGAGCCTGAAGCGGTTGCAGACCGATCATCTGGACCTGCTGCACATCCATAGTCTGGGTAAAATGGACGACGTGGACAAGATCGGAGAACGCGGTGGCGTTTATGAAATGTTGACCAAACTAAAGAATCAAAAAGCCACTCGCTTTATCGGTTTCACCAGCCATACCGATGGTGCTGCAGCCAAGGCAGCCCTGGAGCGCTATGATTTTGATTGCTGCATGATGCAATTGAATGCGTCCAAAGCTGGCGACTTTGAAGACCTGGCTCTCCCCGTAGCCAAAAAAAAGGATATGGGAGTGATAGCGATGAAGGCCACCGCTCAAGAAAAGCTGTTAGGGAGTGGCGTCGGCAAAGCCACGATCGAGGAACTCCTAAGATACTCCATGAACTTGTCTGTAGCGGCAGTTAATATCGGTATGCCAAGTTTTGAAATGGTCAAGCAAAATGTGGAGCTGGCCAGAAATTTTAAGCCTCTTTCTCCCCAGGAGATAAGAGCGATTCAGGATAAGACAGCGGCCGCCAGAGCCAGTCTGGAAAGTTTCTTCGTCCATCACAGCGACATCCACACTGCGTAGGATCGATTCTTTGCAGTTACCTGCCTAAGTCTCGCCCGTGGTCATACGTCCCATTATGGAAGTGGTTGTTGCAATTTTGCGAGGAGAGCCATCAGATGAAATCAGTTCGTCCTGTCCAGATCAGCGGCGTTGGATGTTATGTCCCGGACCGAATTTTAACCAATCAGGAACTCGAAAGAATGGTGGATACCAGCGACGAGTGGATCCTCCAACGCACGGGCATCTCTGAGCGTCACATCGTTGATCGAGGAACAGCCACTTCCGACATGGCTGAGCAAGCGGTAAGGAAACTCTGCAATTCGACCCAGCTCGCCCTAAGTGAAATTGAACTTCTGATTGTGGCTACGGTCACTCCAGACATGTTCTTTCCAGCTACGGCGTGCCTTTTGCAGGACAAGCTGGGTATTTCAAGAACCTGGGGCTTTGATCTATCCGCCGCCTGTTGTGGGTTCGTCTATTCGCTTTCAGTCGGAGCGGCGTTTGTAGCTGCCGGCTTGCATTCCAAAGTCGTGGTCGTCGGATCCGATACGATGTCGAGTATCGTGGATTACCAGGATCGCGCTACCTGCGTGCTTTTTGGAGATGGGGCGGGGGCCGTCTTGCTGGAACCGGCCAAAGATGAAAACAATGCCTTAATTGATTTTTATCACGAGGTTGATGGTTCGGGTGGAGCCGATCTGCAAATGCCGGCGGGGGGAAGTCTCTTACCTTCCAGTTGCGAGACCGTGAAGAACCGCCTTCATTATGTAAAGCAGGAAGGGCAGGCGGTATTTAAGTTTGCCATTAGAAAAATGGAAGAGGCGAGCCGGACCATACTAGCGCGGAATCAATTCCGCCCTCAGGATATCCAGCTTCTCATTCCCCATCAGGCCAATGCTCGGATCATACGGGGCACTGCAGAACGACTCTGCCTACAGGAAGATCAGTTTATTGTCAATTTGGACCAATACGGAAACACGACTGCAGCCACCATCCCCCTCGCTATGCAGGATGCGATTAATTTGGAAAGATTAAAGAAGGGCGACTTGGTGCTGTTGGCTTCCGTGGGCGCAGGATTTACGGTGGGGACGGCCCTTTTGCGCTGGGCCTTTTGAGAGAGGTATCGTCGTCTTTCGGATCTCCCCGGTCCCCGGCAGGGTCCCGTCAAAGTCGCATAACTCGCTGCGTTGGGGATACAGCCCTTGCTGACGCGCGGGCTACTGAGTTGAGCGTCGGCCCGTTCAGTAGCCCGACCGTGAGGGAGGGCAGGGGACTTTGACGGGCCCTGCGGTCCCCGGCCTGAAAGTTGACTAGCATAGACTATAACCTTATCATTATTGGCAGAAGTCAAGGGAGATTCGTTCTACTGGAGCTGAAATCGATGGCCTGCACTACGCATCACATAAGAGGGATCACTGTTAAACGCCAGGCTGTGTCGGGCCAGCAACTTCACCCCTTTCTTCAACTCAATTGCTAACCATCCAAAGGAGGAAATACCATGGCATACGAATGGAAATTCAACCCACGGCCTTATTCAGATGCAGAGGCAAAGGAATTACTAAGAGACGTTATCTCTCCTGAAACCTCGGACTGGCACTATAACACTCATCATAAAGGGTATGTTACTTTCTTAAACAATATCGAAAAAGAGCTGGAGACGGCAGACCGATCCAAGGCCTACGGCAACTACAGTCAAATTGGCGAACTTAAGCGTCGCTTCACCTGGAACCACGCTGGGGCTTTACTCCATGATGTCTATTGGCAGGTCATGGGCGGCGATGGTGACCCTGGCAAAGCCCCCCAATTGTCCAAGGCCCTCGCGGCAGACTTTGGATCTTTAGATAACTGGAGAGCTGATTTTAAGGCGGCCGCCGTAGCCGCCAAACTGAGCGGTTGGGGATTGTTGGTCTATGATGCTCTGTATTCCCAGAGACTGTTAAATGTTTTGGTGGACGAGCATCAACTCTGATTTCCTGCGATGTTTTCGAGCATGCTTACTATCACAAAGACGGCCCCGGACGAGCCAAATACATTGATAACTTTCTGGCTAGACTGCACTGGGGGCGGGTCGAGGAACGTTACAAAACGTATGTCAGAAAATAAGCGATCGGCTTGCTTCAAAAGTTTTGCATTCTAGGGGCCAGGGGCCATCTTCTTCTTGTATCGCCAACAGAGATGGCTCCGCCCTCTCACAAGTCGACAGGTTTCGACCCTGCCATTCTTGCCAACCCCAATATACCTTCGGTGAGGATTCTTGCTGCGGGACGACGGCAGATATGTGGCGTCTCTGGAGCGCCGAGAAAACCCGGACTTACGATTTGACAAAATCATGCCGGCCGTGATAGAAATCTGTTGATTCCAAATAAAGATTTCCGGGACAAAATTGATTTCAGTTGGATGCCGCCAGGGAGAGTTTTGATATGCGAGAACCGGAGGAATTAGATGAGTGCGAAACCCAGACCAGTTCCTTCTGATGCCAAGGTCA
>QHZQ01000258.1:9067-20462 GCA_003224725.1 Acidobacteriota bacterium
TCGCTGAAGACGGTGTCTATGAGAATGTCACGCTCAAAGTTTTGGGAAATCGTAGGAGTCAACGAAAGTTTCATGAAGACTTGTTCAAATCGTTTCCTGATTTGAATTACAAGCTCACCAACGTTGTGGCCAAAGATGACCAGGTAATTGCTGAATGCCTGGTCATGGGAACAAACCAGGCTGCCTTCTTAGGAAGACCTCCTACAGGTATGACCATCAAATTGCCGGTTGCTTTCGTTATCAAATTTGCCCGGGGCAAGATTAAGTACTGGAAGTCCTACTATGATTCAGGAACATTGCTAAGGCAATTGGGTGCCTGAGCTATTCTTTTGATTTATCTCACTGATTTGTCCGGGCCTCCGCTACTCCGAATCCGTATCCTTCCCTTCTTGGAACCCAGCCCTTAGTCGATACAGACCAGAATTTACAGCAACTGAGATTTGCGTAATTCCTGCTGAAAATTGGCGCGGATCTGCTATAATCAAACTTACTTTAAATGGTTGGAGTCAATTTTAATGGAAGATAAGAAAACGTCGAACAACGCAGTCGAGACTGATAACGAGGAGGATTTTGCGAGTTTACTTGCGCAATACGAGCGATCCCATGACGCATTAAAGTCGGGGCAGGTTGTCCAAGGGAAAATCGTGAGTATCTTTGATACCGAAGTGCTCGTGGATGCGGGAGGGAGATCTGAGGGAATCCTGA
Source organism: Acidobacteriota bacterium (assembly GCA_003224725.1). Lineage (GTDB taxonomy): Bacteria > Acidobacteriota > Terriglobia > Versatilivoradales > Versatilivoraceae > QHZQ01. Next base: position 9,773 of record QHZQ01000258.1, read on the forward strand.
AAAAAGAGGAAATTACCGCACCGGATGGATCGTTACTCTTTGGAGTAGGCGACTCTATTCCTGTCATGGTGGACAGTGGGGCTGTTTTGGATCACCAGCTTCGGGTTTCTTTTATCAAAGCCAATCGCGCCAAGCGGCAGGCTGCCCTGGCAGAAGCCATTACCTCTGGAAAAAGCCTGGAAGGCAAGGTGGTGGAAATTGTAAAAGGAGGTCTGCTGGTAGACGTGGGCATGAGAGGATTTGTCCCGGCATCCCAGATTGATGAGCAGTATGTAGAGGACTTAAAACCCTTCTTGGGGCAAACCTTCACTTTTCGGGTCATGCAACACGATCTGCCCAACGGGAAACTGATTCTCTCTCGCAAGGCTATTTTGAAAGAGGCCAGTGCGGAAAAGCGCAAGGAGACTTTAGCCAACTTGGCCGAAGGACAACTACTCCAGGGTGTTGTCAAACGCATCTTGGATTACGGCGTCTTCGTGGATATTGGCGGAGTTGAGGGGTTATTGCACATTTCAGAAATGTCTTGGAAACGAATCAAACATCCCTCCGAGCTTTTTCGTATAGGGGATCGGATCGGGGTGGAGATCCTCAAATATGACCGCGATAAAGGCAGGATTTCACTGGGATATCGAAAAGCGGTGGACGATCCCTGGCTAAAGGCTGCTCAACTTCATAGCGAAGGGACCTTGGTTCAGGGAATCGTCAAGAAGCTCGAGCACTTTGGGGCTTTTGTAGAACTCGGTTCAGGTATCCAGGGCCTGATTCCAATTTCCGAGATGTCTTGGACCAAACGGCTTAGTCATCCTGATCAATTCTTGAAGGTTGGCGACTTGGTGGAAGCTGTCGTCACCAGGCTTGATGTCATGAACAGGAAGATGTCGCTGAGTCTGAAGCAAGTGACTGAACATCCTTGGGAAGTGTTTGCTGGAGAGCACGTGGCGGGCCAGATCGTGCAGGGCAGGGTGACTCGAGCCGCAGACTTCGGACTCTTCGTTGAGCTAGCTGAGGGAGTGGAGGGTTTGGTTCACCTTTCTGAGCTCGCTGATGCACCCACCAAGGGTTTGTTGGGAAGTTTCAAACCTGGCCAGGAGATCCTGGTAAAACTTTTGGCTATCGATCTGGAAAATAAGAAGATTTCTCTCAGCCTCAGAGCTGTTACCGAGTCAGAGGCTCACGATTCTGTGCAGGAGTACCAGGCAAGTGCCGCCAACGACGGGAGTCATCGCCTGGGAGAAAGCTTTCCTCAAGAGCTCAAACAGAAGTCCCAAAAGGCTGAATAAATTGCAAAAGAGCAAAGAGCTTCCCGGTGGCTTTGCCTCAAGTGACCCACCATGAGGTGTAGTTTTGGTTGCCTGAATTGGGTTCTTATTCTAGTCGCCTTCTTTCCCATTACTTCTATGTCGGCAGAGAAACGAACAATAAAAATCGGCGATCTCGCGCCCGATTTTACATTGCAAAGTCTGGATGGCCGCGAAATTCGTCTGAGCAATTATCGTGGCAAGCGGGTCCTGCTTTTCACCTGGGCTTCGTGGTGAACCTGCAGGGAACAGTTGCCAGGCTGGCAAACTTTTTATCAGAAGCATCAGAACGAGGGCTTTGAACTGATTGCTGTGGCGATGGATGCCCAAGGGCCCAAAGTGGTGCGCCCTTTTGTGGCAAAGGCCAATGCCACATTTGTTACGGTAGTGGACTCCGCCGATGGCCTCTGGGACCTCTATGGGTTTGATGTTATCCCCAACGGTTACTATATTGATGAACGCGGCTATATCCGTTATCTCAAGGTCGGTGGCTTTGACGTTCGTGAGCCCACTACCACAAAAATTCTCGCCGATTTGTTAGCCGAAAAATGGGGCAAGAAACCCATTAGGGTTTCCGACAAACCCAGGCTCTCGGCCAAGAAGGAAATTGTCCAGTTAACCAAACAACTCAAGGTGAGTTCTCGTGGGGTTGAAAAACGTCTACACCTGGCTGAGCTTTTGGTGGAAACAGAACAGTATAAAAAAGCCGGCAAAGAGTATGACACCATTCTGGCCCAGCATCCCAGACAGGTAAGAGCGCTTTTCGGCCGAGGAGTTGTTTACCATCGTGAGAAAAAAACCGACAAAGCTTTGGAATGTTGGCGCAGGGCTTATGCTCTGGATCCAGGCAATTGGATTATACGCAAGCAAATCTGGGCTGTAGAGCACCCTGAACAGTTTTATCCCGCCATCAACTACAATTGGCAGCAAGAGGAAATTCGTAGAGAAGAAATGCAAGCGGCCGCCCAAGAAAAGGCCAAGGCACAAAGAAGGTAGCTCAGACTGTGAAATCGACCGAGACCGGCTGAAGTTTGGGCTAGACCGCTCTTCGCTCAATGCCGATATGAGTCAACCCTTTTCGGAAGATTTGCCCCCCTCGAATTTCCGATCGACTGAGCAGAGTCTCTAACTCCTCCGGAGTGTAAGCAGCTTTCACCGAATCCACATAGAGTTTCTTCATCAATCCTCGGTAGTGTCTGCCAAACCAGGTCACATGAGCAGCAAAAGCCACTGCCAATGGCCTTCTTAGGTCCCTAAGCAGAATGGCTCCCGCCGGTTTGGACACTCGCGCGATTTCGTTGAGTGCAGCCAAGGGATGGGAAGCGTGGTGAAGCAAAGAGTTGCAGACCACCAGGTCGAAATGGGCGCCAGGAAAAGCAATATGTTTGGCATCGCCTTTTTGAAAGCTGACGCGATCTTGAACTCCATGGAATTCTGCGTTTTCTCTGGCCTTTTCCAGCATGGTTTCGGACAGATCAATCCCGATGATTTGAAAACGAGGATTCTTCAAGGCAAGTTTGATGGGAATTTGCCCCGGGCCTGTTCCTATATCCAACACCAATCCTCGCTGCACCCCTAAACCTAAAGCATGTTCCACAAATGTATTGTCGATTTCGTCGAGATAAGCTTGGGAGACAGCAGAGCTATACGCCTCTGTGCCTTCGCCATTCCCCATAATCTCTGGTTCAGGAATTCGTGGCAAGAAAAACAGTTCCTGCAGCCACTTATTGGACATGGGCTTAATAGCCGCGCCTCCTCAAATCACGCTCAGAAAGTCCAAAATAATGTCCGATCTCATGTTTCAATGTCACTTCGATCTGTCTGACAAGATCTCTCTCGTTTTTGCAGACAGCTTCGATATTTTTTTGATAGAGAAAAATCTGTCCAGGCATGCCCGCCCAGAACACCGACTGCCGGGTTCTCGGAATTCCTCGAAACAGGCCCAAAAGCAATCCAGAATATTCCTGTTGCAATTCTTTCTCAGGATAATCCTCCACAATGATAGCGACATTTTCGATCTTATCTTTGAAGGCTCGAGGTAATCGATCTAAAGCCTCGTCGACGAGTTGCGAAAACTGAATTCGGTCCATTTCAGGGTGACTCAGAAATTCGATGCTGGAGATCCCGAAACGCATCTTCCAGACGCTTTAGCGCTTCCTTCAAAGCATCGATCTCATCCTTCATTTCCGGCAGCCGGCCAAACAACGCATTCAGACGCTTGAACTCGCGCAGAGGACGAACAGGCACTCCCCAGTATACCTCCCCCTTACGGACGATCTTTCCCGGGAGTATCCCCGCCTTAGAACCGATGATGACGCCACTCTCAACCCGGGCGTGATCTCCGAATCCGACTTGTCCACCAATGACTGCCCAGTCTTCTATGACTGTGCTGCCCGAAATTCCTGTTTGTGCCGCTATAATTACACCCCGTCCGATCTGAACGTTATGAGCAATTTGAACCAGGTTATCGATCTTGGCTCCAGCACCAATTCGGGGAGAGCCTCGGTCAATGGTCGTATTACATCCAATCTCGACATCCTCTTCAATCACGACCCGTCCTACCTGTGGGAATTTTTCTTGCTTTTTGCCGTCCGAAACATAGCCGAATCCGTCCCCGCCCACGACAGCTCCTGCGTGCAATGTGACTCGGTTTCCCAGCTCTACCCGGTCATAAAGGACCACCCCGGGGTAGAGAATGCACTGCTCCCCAAGGATGCAGTTTTTCCCTACAACGGCACCCGTATGGAGAATACATCCGTCGCCGATAAAGGTGCCGGCGGCCACGGTGACATGCGGGCCGATATCAACGTTCCCTCCGATCACCGCTTGCGCCGAAACGACTGATGTGGCATGACGGAAGCCTTGCCCAAGGGGACGCGGCTGCAACAGTTGACCGGCTCTAGCAAAATGCAGCTTGGGTGTATCAGAGAGGATGGCATTCCAGCCGGATCGAACCACAGCCGGCGGTGCCATAATACATGCAGCCGGCACCCGTTCTGGAAGGGTTATCCTCTTGCCACTTATTTCCAGAAAGATCAAGGAGGAATTGTCGGCATCCTCCCAACTGGATACCCTGGTCAACAGTTGGTTTCCGTCGCCCTGATGAGGAAGGCCTAAGATTTTGGCAAGGTCGGAAATAGAATAACTCATACCAAAACAAAAAACGCAGGCCGCTAGGGCCTGCGTTTTTTCCATGTCAGTAAAACAGATTCGACAATCCCTTATCCCAGCTCTTCTTCCATTGGACAGTCCAGTCGCTTAGGCCAGGGTGAGGGCTTCCAGCCATTCACCTACCGCTTCTAACAGCCTCAAGGATCTTCTTGTCCTTTTCTAAGAGTCCCGGGTTGTCGCTACAGCAACCCGCTCCACGAGCGGTACTTTGAATTACGGGGAGGCTTAGATGATGCTGCGTCGTCTTAAGCTGAACTTTCTTACCCTTGGCGAAAATCTCGTGCCGGCCACGGGTCTTATGCCATTCGGCCGTGTTATAAGCACAGAAGGAAATCTCCCCTTCCTGAGTGCCATAGGGTATCACACACATCTCAGTGCGGCGGAAGTCGTAAGTCCATAAATCCTGGAACCACATCCCCTCCACGCACAGAACGCGCCAATCATCTTTGTCCGTGCGCGTTTTCATGCGGTCATTACGATCGCTGTCTGAGCGCTGGGAACTGGGCTTGAAGAGGCTCACAATCTGTGAAATCGGAAAGCCTTTGGGAGCTTTATCGGCCTTGTAGTTGCGCATGATGGAGAGGGCCAATTGGGTCGCTGTCAGGGTTCTTCCACGAGCGGTATCGGTAATTACGGCCACATCACGGATAAACTGTTCATAGTCAAAGAATTTGTAAAGCGGCGTGAATTCGTGGGTTCGGCGATTAACCACCAACAGAGTAAAGATGCCGCAGTTGGGATGACAGTTGCAGGCGCTCCAGCCCCAAGGAGCATCGTCTCCTTGCAGCAGGTCCATCACGCTGGTGAAGGCGCTGTACGAAGAAAGAGGAAACCAATCCCGCATGGGTTCCCAGTCGGCATTTAACTGCGTCTTCAAGTCTTGCACCATTTGCGAGAGCGTATAACGATGGGCATAACGCGTCTGATCATCAATGTCCTCATCTCGGCCCGTGAAGGAGACGGGCTGGAAGGCAATGGTCTGGATCTTGTCGATATTGCGAATTGCGAAGTCCACAATGGAACCGATACCATCGTTGTTCACTCCGTTTACAATGGTTGTCACCAAAGTGGTTTTCATTCCCACTTTGGCCATATTCTCGATGGCCTGAAGTTTGACGTCAAACAAGTTTCCCACACCGCGATGCCGATTCTTTTCCTCAGAGGTTCCGTCAAACTGCAGGTAGGTTCCATGAAGACCCGCGTCGTGAGCCTGGCGCGTAAACTCTTCGCTTTGCGCAAAACGAATCCCGTTAGTAGCCGCCATCACGCGGTAGAAGCCAATCTTTTTAGCATAAGCCACAGCATCAATGAAATGAGGAGAGATGGTAGGTTCACCTCCGGAAAAGAGAACGATCACTTGACGGCGAGGCTTGAAGGAAACGGCACGGTCCAGAATGGCTTTGATGTCTTCAAATTCTGGCTGATGCACATAGCCGACCTGGTTAGCATCCATAAAACAAGGATTGCACATCATGTTGCATCGGTTGGTGAGGTCCACAGTCAGGACGGCCCCGCGGCCAAATTTGATCGTGGAAGTGCCGTGGTGATGAACGTCCTTGTCTTCAGAGCATTTAAAGTCTCGGCCGAAAAACAAACTTTCAATGCGCCGGCTGAAATCTGGATTCGTGGACAACGTATCTTCGAAATTTACGCATTAAAATACAGCCATTTTCCTCTACAATGTGCGCCTTGATTTCGCCAGGGTTGCCCGAGACCAGTGCCGAAATATCTATCTCCCCTGTGAGGATGGCGTTGCGAACCTCCGGCACGCAGCGCGGGCAAAGCGAATCGGTTACTCTGGGAAAGCCCAAGGTTGGAGCAGAACGCTCATAGCTCTTGAGCATTTTTCCTGAAGCCCATTTGGGGCTGGGGAGTTCGCCTTCGGGAAGTCGCTTGTTAATTGCCTGGAAAATTTTCCAAGCCAGATTGGACATTCCAGAAACAAAAGACGATCCGGAACAGTTCCGCAAGAAACTCTTCTCGTCCTCATTCCGGAACATATGATCAGTGTACATGCATATCCTCCAAACCAAGCGAACTCGCCTGGCATTGATCGCTATGAGTCGGCTTACACAACTGCCGCATTACTTTGGATGCTCAGTGACAACCCGAGATATCGGCACAAGTCCCCGCTAAACTAGCAGTTTTTATCCCACCTGTCCAGCAAATTTTGCGGAATCTTATACTTCGGGGCGGATGGGACTGGTAACCTCGCAGCTTAGGGCCACCCCAGAATAAGAGTTTCATGTCTGCTCAAGGAAAAAACAATGAACCGCAGAGACGCAGAGAAGAAGGGAATCCCTGAGAAAGTGTTGGATGTGGCCGCAGGAACTTTTGGTTTGGGAGGCGTTTCGGAGGTGGATTCCTTATCCCATCCCCAGGTTTTCTTTGCGTGTCCGCGGTGAAACAAGCACTAAGCTTGTTCACAGCTTCTTTGGTGACCAACTACGCAGCTTGTAGCTTCCATGCAACCACTTCCAGCCGCCGGGAAAAGTGGAGCAAGGGACGCGTTTTGCGAAACTTCAACCCAAGAGGTTCGGTCATCGTGTTGATTGCAATCTCGGCCTCTGCGGGCTGCAATGGCCAATGGTTATGATAAATGTTTCCATAATAGACGCGACCATAGCGGTCCGCGGCATACAAGCAGTATCTTTCTGTTAACCAGTGATCGATGGTTCCTTGAGCCGGATAGCAGACCGATCCAGCTGGTCTGTATGTTGCGGTAAAACTGGCGGCAGGCGCCCCGCGATGTATCCGTGTGCTATGGTAATGAATGTCTTTGTCGTCCTTCCCGATACTCATATTTGCGTGATAGTACGGCAGTTGGAAAGCCCATCGAGCACCGTCAACAGCCAGGCGGCTGGAGGCATCCAAACTAAAAAACCAGATGCCAGGTTTTTCACCATGGCTGACATAGGTTCGAACATTGAGCTCTGAGAAATTGGAAATCCAGGGTAGCCAGGGAATATACCTGAGTCGGAAACCGGTCATTCGGAATGGAACGACGCCAATCCAGGCCTTGCCGTCAAAGGTATCAATGTGGAGTGAAGGTGGAATGAGCGGGCGGAGCAAATCGACATGAATCGGCCAATGGATGAACAACAGATCATGCCAGGTCATGGCGATTGCCCATCCGTCCTGTGACAATTTGCTGATTATCATTAGCGCCCCAAAGGAAAGTAGTGGCCCCACCGCGAATCGACTTTCTTTGAGACCTCGGCATCACAAAATAACTCTTTTGGATAGGTGGGCTTCATTCGCGCGTCGATGATCACAGGGCCTCGATAACAGAGGTGATGGCGCCGAACCTCGACCTTGGCCGCGTAGATATCTGCGGCGGGCTCACAGCGTGTAAATACAGACCAGAGAAACAACGCAGATGTCCCGGCTATTCCAGCATCATCGGTCAGGACCAGCAAGGGCCAGTCTTGAAATTCCTTCCATTGGGAAAGGCGCTCAGCTTGTTTCGGATCTTCCGGATACTTCAAGCCCGCCACGACCAAGCATCCCGGACAAAAGACCTTTACTTCATGCACATCGCTGGGAATCTCCCCCTGAAAAACTCCCGGAAGTTGCCTGATCGGCTGACCCAAGCCAAGGAGAATTGCTTTGCTTCCCTTGTTGACCTCCGGACCACAGTAATCCAGGGTATCCATGGAAAGGTTAGAAATGATGAACAGGTCCGTTTCCCAACGAACACGCTGGAGAATGTGTTCGAGCAGTTTGCGGAAATTTCTCAGGTCGATCACGACGTCGGTTACCATCAGGAATTTCGTAAGGGAAAGCTGACCCTCTCCCAGGATCCTGAAGGCCGAGGCCATGGCCTCACGCTCATAACGCTCCTGCACGACCGCCGCCGCAAGGGAATGAAAGCCTGTCTCACCGTAGCTCCACAAATCTCGCACCCCCGGCATGACCAGCGGAAAAAGCGGGCTGAGCAATTCCTGCAGGTAATCTCCAATGAAGAAATCTTCTTGCCGGGGCTTACCCACGACAGTGGCCGGATAAATAGCGTCACGACGATGATAGATCTTCTGCACATGAAATACCGGATACTCATGTTGCAGGGAATAGTAACCGTAATGATCGCCGAAGGGCCCTTCCAAACGACGTTCCTGCGGTGGAACAAAGCCTTGCAGAACAAACTCTGATTCCGCGGGCATGGGATGAGGGCCAAAAGAATCTCGAATCATAGGAATCCGCTCACCAGCCAGCAGAGATGCAATTACCAACTCTCCCACGTTCTCGGGCAGCGGGGATACCGCAGCTAAAAGAAGGGCAGGAGGCCCTCCCAGGAAAACGGTCACCGGCAGCGGCTCATTGAGCTGCTCGGCCACCGAATAATGAAATCCACCTCCCTTTTGGATTTGCCAATGCATCCCCGTGGACATGGCGTCATAGCGTTGCAGCCGATAAATTCCCAGGTTATGCCTCTTGTCCCTGGGATGCTCTGTGTATACCAGAGGAAGCGTGATAAAAGGGCCCCCATCTTCCTGCCATGTGGTCAGGACGGGAAGGGCATTCAGATTAGCCGGATATTGTAAGACGTCTACAACAGGTCCCTGCTTAACATGACGTGTTCCCAACTTCAGGGCCTCTAAAGCCAGATTTCGATTTTCCCAAAACTTGGAAAACCGTGGCGGGAGAAGAGTCTCGGCAAACTCGACTACCTGCCGAATGAGTTGCAGCGGGCGAGATCCAAACGCCAGTTCAATTCTCTTGGCCGTTCCAAAGAGATTGGTAACCACCGGAAAGGCACTCCCTTTGATATGCTTGAAGAGCAACGCGGGTCCACTCTGATCAATTACCCTCCGGTGAATTTCGGCGGCCTCCAAATAAGGATCAACCTCCACGTCGATCGTGGCAAGATCCTGCTCGCGGCGCAGCAGGTCCAGAAATTGTCGGAGATTATGAAGTCGCATGAATTGACATAGTGACGAGGGATCTTCGGTTCACTGATACTAATCTAATCGAGGGCTGCGCTCTTGATATCTCCAGCTTTGGTAAGCCACGATCACCGCGCATTTTCGGTGGTCGTGGACAGTTCGTGACGAAAGGGGAACGGCCAGTGAAAAGCACTGACCGTGGCTACCACAACAGAGAGAACAACATCCTCGTTTCATCGTTCATAGCCTTCATGATAGGAAAGCATCGAGGATGAACCAACTGGTACCGGCGAGCAACCCTGCGGCAGGCACAGTAATGATCCAGGCTTGGACCATTGAGATGACGGTTTTCCATTGCAGACTGTGACCCGGACGACGCAGGCCGACTCCGATGATGGCACCTGAAGAAACGTGGGTGGTGGAAACTGGAATCCCCCAGCGGGAAGCGAACGCAACCATAAAACTGGTAATCAGATTGGCAGAAAGCCCTTCAACAGGGCTCATGATGGTAATTTTCTCCGCCAGGGTTTTTGTTACGCGCGAACCGCCCAGGAGACTACCCACTCCCATGGCCAGTGCGACAACAACAAACAGCAAGGAGGAATCCTGATTGAGAAAAAGTGTCAAAGTCGTGCCTAAAGCCACGATCTTCGGTGCATCGTTCAGGCCGCGAGCAAAACTGGTGAGCCCGCTGGAAAACCAATGCAAAGCGTCATCAAGCCGGAATCCTACCACGGTTGCAGAACTGGTCTGGCAATGGTCAAGGTGGTCCACCACCAGGCGCATCGAGGGAATTGTCTCGCCCGTTACCGGAGTGCCCGCAATCCCAACTGCTGTAGCGAGCTGTACACGCCGCACCTCGGCACAGGCGCATTCTTTGCTCAATGGTGCGAGTCCTCGGCGGAGCGCAGGGAAGAGAATCCATAAAGCCATTAAGGCGATCAAGGGGCTGAACAGAAGCGGAACAAAAATCTTCTTCGATACTGAAGCCCACAAGATTCCCGGCCATCCGAAGGCCATAACACCTGCGCCGCATAGAGCCCCGACGATGGCGTGCGTGGTGGAAACAGGCAAGCCTGTTTTTGTCGCGAATAGCACCCAGCCGATGGCGCCTATCAGGACTGCGATTAAGAAGAGGCTGGAAATCTGAAATCGCGAGTCGATTACTCCCCGGCTGAAAGCTGCCGCCAGGCCTTGCGAAAAATACGCGGAAACCAGCGAGCCCCCGGTTGTCCAGGCAGTGCCCCAGAGAATAGCCCGTTGATAATTAGTCACACCACTGCCCACTAATGTGGCGATCCCCTTGGAGATGTCGTTAGAGCCATTGGCGTAAGC
>QHZQ01000259.1:0-8234 GCA_003224725.1 Acidobacteriota bacterium
TCTTATAGTCATTCGGGGATTTGGAAATCTTGGCGAATTGACCGTGCCGGTGTCCGTTGGCAGTTGCTTTAATAAAACCAAAGATGCACTCTTTGATCACGGATGGGGGTAATCCGTAGAGGTTTGTTTGGAATGGGTAACGAGTATAAACACCCTTTGAGAAAATCCAGGAATTCCTGGCCACGTAGTGAATGTTCTCCCCCAGCAGATTCGAAACGAGTTTCTTGACCGTGTCGTTTCTGAAATGCAACAGGTGCCCTGTGTAGTCGAAGGTAAACCCATTAACGATCTCTGAGCGAGTGAGCCCACCCATCCGGGATTCTTTCTCGAACAGGAAACTGTTATCATGGCCGGCCTTCTGCAAATGCCAGAGGGCACTGAGACCCGCAAGTCCGCCGCCCAATACGACGACCTTCCCTTTCTTGGCTTTGCCAAATTTCATATTCGATGGCCATTCATTGAAGGTTTTGTCCTCGGATAAATCTGGCTATAATCAGCCCTTGCTATTGAAGTATTTCGGCCATCTCTTCCGGTTCGTTCACAGGCAAATGCGACCCTCAGACAAGAATGGATAATCTCACTCATACCCTTTATGGCTTAGCGTTGGCCAGGACAGGATTGCATCGTACCACTCCTCGAGCCACACTAACCCTTCTGGTCGGGGCCAACCTGCCAGATGTTGACTTCATTTCCATCTTTTGGGGAGACATTAATTACTTAAAGTATCACCGCGGCATCACACATTCCTTTGCCGGTGTCATTCTGGGCGCCGTTGTTTTGGCCTCGGTTGTTTATTGGATCAACAACCACCTGTTGAAGGGAAGGCCTTCCAGTTGGAGAAGACTTTTTTGGCTTTCCCTTATCGGAGTGACGAGCCATGTCCTTTTAGACTTTACCAACTCGTATGGAATAAGACCCTTCTTACCTTTCTATAAACCCTGGTATGCCTGGGACATCGCCTTCATTATAGACCCCTGGATTCTGTTGGTATTAACTCTGGGGTTGGGGCTTCCGTTCCTCTTTCGTCTCATTAACCAGGAAATTGGCGCGAGGCCGGCGGAGCCCCATCGCGGAGCCTTGGTCTGTTTGGCCCTGATTCTCCTTTACTGGCTCTCGAAGGACCTTTCGCATCGTCAGGCCATCGTCGCCTTAGAGCAGAATCGTTATTCTACTGGTGTCTCTCTGCGTTTCGGTGCCATGCCACAATTTTTCAACCCGTTTGGCTGGTATGGAATTGTGGAAACTGAAACTGCCTATCATAGGACTGAAGTCGGCTGGGGAAACCCAAATGGCTTCCGAGTCAGAAATAAACTGTACCATAAGCCGGAACAAACAGAGATCATTGAATCCGCAAAGAAAGGTCCTCAAACCCAGGTTTTTCTCGCATTCGCCCGATTTCCATGGTTTCAGATAGAACCATCCTTTGAAGGGTACACGATTATCCTCAGAGATCTTCGTTTTGATTTTGCTACTCGTCGTAGAAGAGGGTTTGTTTGTACAATTGAGATGGACCGACAACTCAAGTTGCTGTCAGAAGATTTTCGCTTTTAGCCAGGAGGCCCTTGAAAGGAATTGCTCTTAAAATCCAACATTATTTTCTCGCTCTCACCAGTCCGCTGGGTGGATGGGGCCTTCTGATTATTGCCTTGTTTGATTCTTCTTTTTTGTCCCTACCTGAAGTCAACGACATCCTGATCATTACTCTTTCAATCAAGGACCCGCAGGGCATGCCTTATTATTGCGCCATGACCACCATGGGCTCGATTGTCGGCTGCCTGCTGCTTTATGCTGTTGGGCGAAAGGGAGGAGAAGTGGTGCTCCGGCGAAAGTTTGCTGAGCACAAGATTCTCGTGGCCGCTCATTGGTTCAACAAGTTCGGAGTCTTCGCTGTCATGATTCCTTCGATCTTGCCGCCCCCCACCCCATTCAAAATTTTTGTTTTGTTTGCCGGAGCTTTTAAAACTGAGCTTAAGAAATTCCTATTTGCAATTACGCTGGGACGGGGCTTCAGGTATTTTTTTGAAGGGCTTCTGGCCGTCAAGTATGGCGAGAGAACCAAAGATTACATGCACCAAAACTATCCTTACGTGGCTGGGGCAGTCGGTCTGGCTATTCTCTTAGGCCTTTTAGTCTTTTATCTCCTTCGAAGGAACAGAACATCCCGACAAGAAATATAGAAAGTGTTAGTTTTGGGACTAGAAAGGATCTGCGACAAGTCCCCGGATAAATAGAAATAACATATGATATGAATTGACTGCCTGGAGGCAAGTTTGCTAGGGTTATGCGCTTTGACTATTGAGGTTAGAACTCAATTGCCCGCATTGAAGCGATTCGTAGCAGCCACTCAGATCCTCTTTCTCCTGGCTTTCTCTTCCCATTGCAGCTGGTTTCGAGTTAGGCGAACGAGCTTTGCCAGCCAAAACAGCCGATCAGGCAGAGCTTGTCCGGCTGCTAAACTCCACAGCACAGGATCTTCAAACACTCAATCTGGCGGTTGTCTTCGAATTCACCGGGGGGTCCATTAATACGGGCCAAATCGCCAATTATCGTGAGACCAAAGGGTTCATCCTCGTGAAGAAACCCGATTTCATCCGAACCATTGTGCTGGCATTTAACCTTAAGGTCGTAGATATGGTTTCAAATGGCGCGGATTTTTATATCGACGTTCCACCCAAGAATAAATTCATTCACGGACTTAATTACCAGACGATAAAGCCCAGGAAGGATATTCCTGTCAGCCTGCGGCCCCAGCACATTCTGCAAGCGGTTGCCCCGGAGCCTCTAGGAGGTCCCTCAGAAAAAGATCCTATTATTTTGGAAGAGGACCAGGAAGGCAAAAAAAAATACTATATTCTCAACCTCCTCGGCAAATCGGCCGATGGAGATTGGTCGATACGCAGAAAGATTTGGTTTGACCGTTTCGACCTAAACATTGTTCGACAAAAAATCTTTGGCGACCACGGGCTTATCGACTCTGATATTTCTTATGGCAATTATAAGAATTTTGAAGGTAAACTCTATCCGACCGAGATAAATTTTAGACGCCCCCAGGAAGACTATTCCTTGCGCATGCGAATAACCAAGGCGAGAATCAACCAGGGTTTGGAGAACGATAAATTCGTTTTGCAGAAGCCTCCTAACGCGGAATTCGTGGAGTTGGCGGGAGATTCCAAAACACCTTAAGTCGAAGTATTTGCCGCATCGACTTTAATGTCCGGTGCTGGGGCCATCTTGGTTTCAGACAGCTGCCTCATCCCTGCGGAGTCTTCGAATTGAGTCAATCCATAGTGCTGGCTAACATCTTTCATCGCCCGATGAGATCTTTGGCAACCATCCTGGCCGTTGGTCTTGAAGTCGCGCTGATCCTGACAATCGTAGGACTGACCCAGGGAATTGTAATGGATAGTGCCAAACGCATCGAAGGAATTGGCGCGGACATTATCCTGCGACCCCCAGGCGCTTCGTTCTTGATGGCCACCAGTGCTGCACCGATGCCAATTAAAATCTCAGAGGCTCTGTATGCAGTGAAAGGGGTCCGTTATGTTACCCCGGTGCTGACGGAATTAAATAGCCAGGGAGGGTTAGATCTCATTTATGGCATCGACCTACCAAGTTTTAATGAAGTTTCGAGTGGATTTATTTTTCGAAGCGGTTCTGAATTTCAGGATCCTATGGATGTCATCATTGACGATATTTACGCCCATTCCAGGAAGCTGAAGATCGGAGATCACGTCACTTTTTTGAATCATTCTTTTAAAGTTTGTGGAATTGTTGAACATGGAAAGGGCTCGCGAATTTACCTTCCTATCCAAACCATGCAGAATCTGATGGGGGTCGTTGGCAGAGCTTCGCTGATGTACATTAAGTGTCATTCCAAACAAGATGTCCCGGAAGTAACAAAAAAACTCAAGGAACTATTGCCCGGATATACGGTCTTGCGGACGGAAGAGTTTGTGTCTCAAATGTCTTCTGCTATTAACGACATGGCCGCCCTCAGGTACTTCATCAACCTGGTCACCTTCATTGCAGCGCTGGTCGGGTTCTTTGTCATCTTCTTGGCGATGTATACGACTATCACGGAGAGAACCCGCGAAATTGGAATTTTGAAATCATTGGGCGCATCCAAAGGCTACGTTTTGGCGGTATTTATGAAAGAAGCTCTGTCGCTCTGTCTTCTGGGATTCCTTTTCGGTATTTTGCTTTCGTTTGGAGGCGAGCTATTGATCAGGAAAATTTTCCCCAGTTTGCAAATTGTTCTTGGACTGGAATGGATCTTCAAAGCTGCAGTCATTGCCGTTGTTAGCGCCAGCCTGGGTGCTTTCTATCCGGCTATTCGGGCTGCCGCTCAAGACCCCATTGATGCATTAGCCTATGAAGTGTGACATCCATGGCTGCGTTATCTCACCCGTAATGCGTTATTAGAAGGCACTTCCCCCACGGTTGTGTTACTACGCGGGCAGGCCGTTCTCTACTACTGCCTCTTCACTATTGCGACCATGAAGCAGCGGCAATTTCCCCAATAATTATCCACGCTATTCTTGCGCCTTGATATTTCGTTTACGGCTCTTTCCTAGATAAGTTATAATCCGAAAAACGGCGGGGGCTCCTCTCGCCGGGACTCATTGATGAAAGTCATACTTGAAGCTATCGATTTAACGAAGGTTTACAAGGTCGGAAAAATTGAGGTCCCCGCGTTGAAGGGAGTCTCACTCAAAGTACGAGAGGGAGAGTTCATTTCAATCATGGGGCCTTCGGGATGTGGCAAGTCAACTTTGTTACACACGCTGGGCGGACTTTGCCAGCCTACTTCGGGAAAGATCATCATCGATGGCGAAGAGATTTCTTCGGCCAGAGACGCGGTTCGCACAGATATCCGACGAAGAAAAATAGGCTTCGTTTTTCAAAGGTTCAACCTCTTACCCACTCTGACGGCTAAAGGCAACCTGGAAATTGCCAGGGAGATCTATGGCAACGGCAGAGATGACAAAGATCATATCCACCAAATTCTCACCCTGTTGGGCTTAGAAAACAAAGTTCGTCACAAACCTTCTGAGCTTTCCGGGGGAGAACAACAAAGAGTCGCGATTGCCCGCGCCATTATTAACAAGCCCTCCATTCTCCTGGCCGACGAGCCCACCGGAAACCTGGACACGGAGAACTCTCAGGTTGTTTTAGCGATGCTGCAAGAGTTGAATCGAAAATTCAACCAGACGATCATGATGATTACTCATAACCCCGAGGCAGCCGCAGTGGCCAATCGATTGATTGAAATGCGTGACGGCAAGATTGTACCGCACGAACATGATGTTAGTTGGGACGCTGCTAAAGAGGACAAGATTTATATTTGAAGACGATGCGGGAGCTTTCTAAAATCTCGTACAACATTTTCTTTTGGGTCTACGAGCGCGGAACTCTGCAGTACGATATCTTGTGTGCCTTGATTTTGCTCTTTATTTTCTTGAGTCCGCGATACCTTTTCCAGGATTGGCCTGTTATCAATAGTCCTCACCAATTTAAGTTTGGAGAGCAAATTGTTGATACATTTGATGAAAAAGGGAACCCGGTCTTGAACATCAGCACGCAGCTTGTCCCCGCCATTCAGGATGCTTTGGCTCTCAAAAGCGCGGCTAAAACTCAACTTGAAAAAACGTTGAACAAGCCGATTTCCATAGCCGATATCAAACCAATTCTGGGCGAAAACGGTGAAACCATAGGTTTTTCCATTTGGCTTGGACCAACGGCATCGGACACCTTTTAGCATAGACCTGCATCTTAATTCGTGATGTCAATTTGTAAGGGCTTTCGCAGCCAAAAAGGAATTTTTGGATGGGAGTCTCTCATGATTCCTGGGATCACCACGGCACTTGCGTCCGCTGCTGATGGAAATGTGAGTATCCGGCAGGGGGGATAGTGGAACCCCTACCGCACCACAAGCACTCTGCAGTGAGCTCGCCCAAAGGGGGGGACTTTCGGAGTTTTCAAGAGAGAATTATGCAAATGGAATCTCGGCACGGGTTGTTTTTCATTTTGGCCTTGGCTATTGTGGTGGTGAATTGGACTTTCCCTGCTGCCGTGGCCCAAGAAGAACTTTCTGCCGAAACCAGGGAAGTTCTGTCGCACATGGATCATGCCAGCAAAAACCTTTCCGACCTGACGGCCCATGTCACCCAAACAAAGGTCACTGTTGTGGTGAATGATACTTCGGTGGAAACGGGAAAGCTCTTTCACAAGCGCAGCAAGAATAGCAGCAAGACGAAACTGGAATATGATAAACCTGAATTGAAGACCTTGCTGATCGATAAAGGAAAAGTCTGGATCTACGAGCCGAGAATTAATCGTCTGCAAGAATTCGATTTAGGCAACGATCATTCCCAGGCTGAGTTTTTCATTACGGGGGTTGGCCAGTCTGGCGCCAACTTATCCAAGAGTTATGATGTAAAGCTCCTAAATGAGGAGCCGATTAACGGGATCAAAACCTCTGTACTCGAACTGAAACCGAAGTCGGAGAAAGTTTCATCCATGTTTTCGAAAATACAGTTGTGGATCGATCGGACCCGCTGGGTTCCTATTCAAACACGTTTGACCGAAACGAGTGGAGACTATTTCACAATTCAATTTGATAACATACAATTGAACCCGCACCTGTCGGACAAGATTTTTAAACTCAATGTTCCACCAAATGTTGAAAAAATAAAACCGCTCAGTTCCCGCTCGGAGTCTTAAAAATCTAAAGCCGAAACAGCTTGAGTTCTGAAGTTGAAAATACCTCGCCGGGGAAGGTTACGCGAATTTTTTCCTTCTTGGCTCAGTAAAGAAAAGAAGGGAGAAGGCTTGAGCCTTCACCGGGCTGGGCCTTTCGCGGCGGGTGGCTTTCATGCAATCGTCCCAGTTTCGGTAATCAGATTCATAGTGCAATACCATTTGGCTTTCCTATGGCCAAAAGAATTCTATTAATTGACGATGACCCTAAGATTCTCACCTTAGAAAAGACGATTCTGACGCAGGGTGGATTTTCCGTAGACATGGCTCAGGACGGACCCGAAGGGCTCACAAAGCTAAAGGCCAGCAAATATGATGCGATTGTTCTGGACGTCATGATGCCCGTCATGGATGGGTATGAGGTGGCCAGGCAAATCAAACAGTTGGACTCTTACAAAGAAGTCCCGATCGTCATGGTCACCGCTGCAACGGAACGGGATGCGATGAAACAAGGATTCACCTCGGGAGCGATGGTCTTCATGAGTAAGCCTTTCACTGCAGCGAAACTCCTCTCCGCCATTCAAACCGTTACCAAATAACCGGGAGGAATCAACCCCGGCAGACAAGAGGAAACTCATAGAGGTAACACTTTTTCTTGCGATATGGTTTGATTGAAATCGAAAACGGGATAGGCAGAGCGGGCGCCAAGAGCGCAAGTAACCCTATCTCAGGCGTCTCGGTGTTTTATTCTCCCCAGGTCGATTGAGCAACTCTCTCAGCACATAAGGTAGAATGCCGCCGTGCTGGTAGTACTCGATCTCGATGGGGGTATCGATTCGCAGCGTAACCGCGACTTGATCAGTCCTGCCGCCGGTGCGGTGGATGAGGAGGGTGACATCCTGGCGCGGCTTGATTTGACTTTCCAGACCGACAACGTCAAAGATTTCGGTGCCGTTGAGCTTCAGCGTTTGAGCACTGGTTCCTTCCTTAAACTGGCAGGGCAAGACGCCCATGCCAACCAGATTGCTGCGGTGGATGCGCTCGAAGCTCTGAGCTATGACTACCTTGACCCCCAAGAGTCGGGTTCCTTTGGCAGCCCAGTCTCTTGAACTCCCCGTGCCGTATTCCTGGCCAGCGATAACCACCAGCGGTGTTCCAGCCGACTGATACCGGATCGCCGCATCATAGATGCTCATTTGTTCTCCGCCCGGTTGATAAAGTGTGATCCCACCCTCAACCCCGGGAACGATGAGATTCTTAATTCGCACATTGGCAAACGTCCCGCGCGTCATCACGCGGTCATTCCCGCGACGTGAACCATAGCTATTAAAATCCTCCGGTGTAATGCCCTTCTCCTGTAAATAAAGGCCAGCGGGAGACGTTTTCTTGATTGCCCCGGCCGGGCTGATGTGATCAGTAGTAACGGAATCTCCAAAGATAGCTAAAGGACGCGCGCCTTTGACATCTCTGATGCGGCCGGGGTCGTTGCTGAAATTCTCAAAAAAAGGCGGCTCCCGGACATAGGTGGACTCTGG
>QHZQ01000259.1:8284-11978 GCA_003224725.1 Acidobacteriota bacterium
CTTATAGAGCTTTCGGAACGTCTCCTCATCAAAAGCTGTGAACAGCAGGTCACGCACTTCTGCCAGGCTCGGCCAAAGGTCGCGTAAGTAGACTTCCAGGCCGTCTTTCCCCTTGCCTATCGGCTCCCGCGACAGGTCCATATCAACGCGACCGGCCAAGGCGAAGGCCACCACCAGTGGCGGGCTCATGAGGAAGTTGGCCTTGACACTTTGATGGACTCGCGCCTCAAAATTGCGATTACCACTCAAGACGCTGGCCACAATCAAATCGTTCTTCGTGACGACCTCCTCAATGCGAGGATCGAGAGGACCAGAATTGCCGATGCAAGTGGTGCATCCATAACCCACCAGGTTGAAACCAAGGCGGTCGAGATAGGGCTGCAGACCGGTTTTCTGTAAGTACTGGGTGACCACGCGCGACCCTGGAGCGAGTGAGGTTTTGACCGTTGGGCGGACCGAAAGTCCCCTTTCTACGGCCTTCTTTGCGACCAATCCCGCTCCCAGCATCACGCTTGGGTTCGAGGTGTTGGTGCAAGAGGTAATCGCCGCAATGACCACATCGCCATTCCCAAGGTCGAGTGATGCCTTTGGAAATGCTTCCTCCCGAATTTCTTTGACCAGGTCAGGCGTGGGGCGATTATTCATCATCTCCAATTCGGTCCAGGTACTTGTGCTCTTGCCTGCCGCAGCTGGGACGCTGTCTGAATCCTGCGCTCCACCGCCAGCCAACGCCCTCACACGATCCGTACCTATGGTGGTGGAAAACCGCTTTCCAATTTCTTCTTTTGGCTTACTGTAGCCATTTTCGCCGATCGGTTTTTTCAATAGCTCGATAAATTTATTCTTAAGGTCGGGCAACTCGATGCGATCCTGGGGACGCTTCGGCCCGGCCACGCTTGGCTGAACATCCCCCAGATCAAGCTCCAGCAAAGTGCTGTATTGGCACTCACCTCTTCGTGGAATTCCGAACATCCCTTGCGCTTTAAAATAATTCCGGAAGATATCGACTTGCTCTTCAGAGCGCCCGGTCGCTTTGAGATAGTTGCAGGTCTCTTCGTCAATGGGGAAATAGCCCATGGTCGCTCCATACTCAGGCGCCATGTTGGCAATGGTGGCTCGGTCGGGCACGGGTAAAGTCGCCGCACCTTCGCCGTGATACTCCACAAACTTGCCAACCACTTTGGCTTTTCGCAACATCTCCGTGCAATACAGGACGAGATCGGTAGCAGTAACCCCTTCACGTAATGCGCCGGTCATGTGCACGCCGACCACATCGGGCGTCAGAAAATAGACCGGCTGTCCGAGCATTCCAGCCTCTGCTTCGATACCTCCAACCCCCCAACCGACAATGCCGAGCCCGTTGATCATGGTGGTGTGTGAATCCGTTCCAACAAGCGTGTCAGGATAATAGATACCATCTCTTTCCAGAACACCCTTGGCCAGGTACTCCAGATTCACCTGGTGCACAATACCGATGCCGGGCGGGACAACCTTGAAGCTGTCAAAGGCCTGCATCCCCCATTTTAGAAATTGGTAGCGGGCACGGTTCCGCTTGAATTCCATTTCCATGTTCAAGCGGAGCGCCTCGGAGCTGCCGGAGAAATCCACCTGGACGGAGTGATCTACCACCAGGTCAACGGGAACGAGCGGCTCGATGAGCTTGACATTCTTGCCCAGGCGGGCAACGGCGGAACGCATGGCAGCGAGGTCAACCAATAGCGGAACCCCTGTGAAATCCTGTAAGACGATTCGTGCCACAATGAACGGAATTTCCTCGGTGCGAGGAGAATTCGCTCCCCAGTTGGCTAAAGTTCGCACATCTTCTTCGCTGATCTTCTTCTCGTCGCAATTGCGTAACACGGATTCCAGAACGATGCGGATGCTCACCGGCAATCGCGAGATAGGCCCAATGCCCTCTTTTTCAAGCTGAGGCAACGAATAGAGCTTTCCTGTACGCCTGCCGTCAACCGGGAAGGTCTGAAGCGAATTAAACAGATTATGTGGCATAATCACTCCCACGCTTATATAAGGTTAAGATCCTCTTAGGGTCACTGGAGAGCCAGTTGGATCACCTTCCTGATTCCATCTCAATTCAGAATATGCGTTGAAATCTGTCTATGTCAAGACCAGTGTGAGAGAGGAGTCTCCCACGCCGTGCAGCGGTACGATCCTTCGGATCGCCACGGGCGATGAAAATCAGACCCCTCCACTGGAGGGGTCTGGGGATTGGACATGTGCGTCGCCGAAAAAACGCAGTTCACCCTCACCCGTCGCTTCGTGCCACCCTCTCCCACAAGGAGAGGGAGAACAATAAGTGGGGGTGTGGCCCAAACAGACGTTGCATGCCACGCCGTTGCCACGGTGTCAGAAACGTCTGTTGGTAGCCTTGAAGTCAGCGCTCTAATGTGTGGATCTCTCCCTCGCCCTCGGGGAGAGGGTGACCGCAGCGACGGCGGTCGCGGAGGCCGGGTGAGGGGGCAACCCACGGGAATTGGTCCTCAAAATGTCCAGACTTTAGTCCCCTACACTGGAGGGTACAGCGGTGGGTTGTCCGGAACCGGAGGAACCCCCGAAGGCTGACGCCTTCTGCCCCTCCCGGGGATTTTCTCAGGCTAATCCCGCTCTCACCATGGCCTCCAATGCTACTCGTGGGCAAATGTTACCTCGAATGTAGTCAATCAAATTCGTTGCCACGGAGCGAATTTGCTTTTCTACAACGCTATCCAAGCAACGACCTTTGGAATCAAACACCTCACGCACCTTCGCCACCGAAACTGGCCCTGGCAAGACAATGGCACCCACATGGGCGCAGACGCTGCCTAAGGCTTCAAGCGACTTGATGGCTCCAATCTGTCCGGCAGCTACTCCCAACAGGGCCACCGGTTTACCTGAAAGAACCGAAGGAAACCCTAGGTTTTCTATTACTAGCTTGGTGATGCTACTGAAACTGCCGTGATATTCTGGTGTTGCGAAAATCACGCCGGTTGCCTTTGAGACAGATCCACGAACCTTTTTGGCGTCCGTTTCGTCTCCACTGATCCCAGGAGGTAGCAACTTCAAGTTGGCTGGATCGATAATCTCAAGGGCAATGTCGTCATGTTGCTGGATCTCATTGGCCACCAGGGCGAGGGCTTTGGAAGTGTAATTTCCCGGGCGCACACTACCCATAATGGCGACGATGCCAATTCGTCGATTGTTTGGGTCTTTCATTTAATTCTCCTTTACCGTACTTTGGAACGGGCTTCGTGGATCCTCCGGTCGTACTAGTCGCAAAGGACTTCAAGAAGTTTATCTCGATGGATGGAATTGGAAAAATTTTCCTCGGGAATGGAACCGAGGTGAGGAATCCCGCTCACCGAGGTAATGATCTCGGCATTTGTGCTCTCGGAAAGATTGGGGTTCTTGGGGAAACGATTCACGAGAAATCCCAGGATCGGGATTTGTCTGGTTCTCAGGCACTCAAAAGTCATGAGCGTGTGATTAATGGTCCCCAGGCCGGCTCTGGAAACAATGATGGCAGGCAGATCCAGAGCTTTGATCATGTCAGCCACCAGCAGGTTCTCGAAAATGGGTGACATCACCCCCCCCGCTCCTTCGACCACAACAAATTCGTGCTTCCGAGAAATTTCCTGAAAGCAGCTTGTTATCTTATGCAGGTCGATCGTGACGCCCTCGATCTTGGCTGCCAGTGCCG
>QHZQ01000259.1:12003-12395 GCA_003224725.1 Acidobacteriota bacterium
CCAGGGATCAAAGGAGCCGGAGAATCTCACCAACATTTCAGCATCTTGAGAGATCAGTTTTCCGGAATCGCATTCGATAGCACCGGCGGCCACAGGCTTCATCACGCTGACATCCACGCCCTGTTTTTTCAGAAAGCCGACCAAGCCAGCAGCCAACGTGGTTTTCCCCACGCTGGTATCTGTAGCTGAGATAAAGACCCCTCGAAACTTGAGTTTCCTGAAACTCATCATTGATTCCCATGAAAGTCCCCTCTGGGGAGGGGCGGAAGGCGTAGCCTTCGGGGTGGGTCCTTCCGCTTTGGGACAACCCGCCCCGGCACCCCTCGAAGGTGTGAAAAAAATTCAAAAAAACCGGCCGAGAGCGGCAAGTCCTTGCCCCGTGAGGCTCGGCG
>QHZQ01000239.1 GCA_003224725.1 Acidobacteriota bacterium
CGGTAGTCAATGACAAGTGACGAGTGACAAGTGACAAGTCGCAAGCGAGGCTGCCTATGTATGCGATAACAAGGTTTCTCTGCCGCATCCGAGCCCTGTTCGGTAGGCACAAAATGGAAGCCGAACTCGCAGAAGAACTGCGGTTCCACCTAGAGAGGGAGATCCGGAACAAGATCGCGGCAGGTGTGAGTCCGGAAGAAGCGCGGTACGCTGCGCTCAGGAGT
This sequence comes from Acidobacteriota bacterium, assembly GCA_003224725.1. GTDB lineage: Bacteria > Acidobacteriota > Terriglobia > Versatilivoradales > Versatilivoraceae > QHZQ01. Next base: position 225 of record QHZQ01000239.1, read on the forward strand.
TTTGGCGGCTTCGAGCAAGTCAAAGAGGAGTGCCGGGACGTTACTGGAATCACTCTTGTCGAGAGCTTTTTTCAGGATCTTCGTTACGGCTTTCGCATGCTGTTTCGGTATCGGAGTTTCACGCTGATGGCGGTCCTCGTACTGGCACTGGGAATTGGGGCCAATAGCGCTGTCTTCAGCGTTGCCAGCGCAGTATTTCTCCATTCGCTTCCGGTGGATGAAGCGGAGCATTTGCTCAGGCTGACTCGCCCCGAGCGGGCAGAGGAACCGTTTTCCTATCCAGAATACGTCGACTATCGAGACCGGAACCGGGTGTTCAGTGGGCTGTTAGCCTATTACCCGTTGCGCGCCATCCTGGGTGCAGGAAGTCAAATCGAGGTGATCCCGAGCGAGCTTGTCAGTGGGAATTACTTCGCACTCTTGGGGATCTCAGCGTCGATAGGCCGGACATTTCTGCCGGAGGAAGACGGGGCGGCAGGCGCTCATCCAGTCGCAGTGATCAGCCACGACTTGTGGAGAAGGCGTTTTAACTCCGACCCTCAGGTCATCGGGCAAACGGTGAGACTGAACAGAAATCAATATAGCGTGATCGGCGTCGCACCGGACGGATTCAAAGGCCTCTCGAGTCCCTACGCCATTGATGTCTGGGTGCCCATGGCAATGCACACTGAAATGATGCCTATGTCACAGAACTCCCTGGAACAGCGTCAAGCGCGCTGGGTGTCGGTCGTCGGTCGCCTCAGACCTGAGATCTCTACCGCTGAGGCACGAGCAGGGATGACGGCTCTGGACCAGCAACTCCAACAGGCCTATCCTGAGGACTATCTCAGCGCTCCTGGTCAAAAGTTAACGATGGCCTTGATCCGACCACAGGGCTTCTATTTTCTCCGACAGGACGCTGCCCTCGCCACGGCGTTTCTGATGTCGGTCGCGGGACTGGTGTTGCTGATCGCCTGTTCCAACGTTGCCAACCTGCTGTTGGTCAGGGGAATGGCTCGGGCTCATGAGATCGCCGTCCGGCGCGCTCTGGGGGCCAGTCGAACTCGGTTGGTGCGCCAATTGCTGACCGAAAGCATTCTGTTGTCTCTGCTTGGAACGGGGGTGGGGTTACTGGTGGCTGTCGGGACAACCCAATTGTTCTCCAAGTTTCTTGCCGATGTTCCAGCTGCCGCAGCCATCTTGACTGATTTTGCTCTGGATTCGCGTGTGCTTTTCCTGACGCTGCTGCTGGGAGTAGTGACAGCCCTGATCTTTGGATCGCTTCCCGCCCTTCAGGTCTCGCAGCCAGGTCCGCCTCTAGCAGTTAAGGGACCAGCTGCTGCCCCGACACGGCTGCGACGCCTCAACCTCACAGGCTGTCTTGTCGTTGCACAGATGGCGTTGTCGCTGCTATTGGTGATCGCCACGGGACTATTAGTGCGCAGCTTGCAGAAGATCAAGCAGGTTGGGATGGGCTCACTGTGGGGATCTCCAGTGTTCGGCCACGCTACTTTGAGACGTTGGGCATCCCGCTACTGAAAGGTCGGGACTTTAATGAAAGAGACAGTCAGGAAATTTCTGGAGTTGCCATTGTCAATGAAACTTTGGCGCATCGCTTGTGGCCGAGTGAAGAGGTGATTGGCAAGCGGTTAAGAGACGTCAAGTATCGATCGTTGCGCGAGGACCCGACTCCTTTCATCTATGTGCCGTTGGGCCATTCGGACATGATTTATGCCCTAGTACGCACCCGTGGCGGTCCGCAGGCTCTGCTGCGAGTTGCCGAGAATGAAATCCACGTGCTCGACGAGAACATGGTTGTGAAGAGCAGGACGCTCGACGAACTGGTACAGTCGACGCTTTGGCTGCCGCGGATGAGTGCTACCGTCGCCGGAGGGTTTTCGCTGCTGGGGCTATTGCTCGCAACGATAGGGCTGTACGGCGTGATCAGTTATTCGGTGACCTGCCGAACGAAGGAAATAGGGATTCGCATGGCGCTCGGCGCTGCTAAATCGGATGTCATCAAGCTGATCATGAGGCAGGGACTGGCCCTGACCCTTCTTGGAACCGTGTTAGGGATAGGGGCAGCTTTGGCTGTTGCACCGTTGCTTCAGGGATTGCTCTATGGCGTGAGCCCCGCAGATCGGTTGACTTATGTGACCGCATCTGTAGTCTTGGCGACAGTAGCTCTGCTGGCCAGCTACATCCCCGTGGCCCTCAGGCATGAGTGAACGATCGGCGATTTCCGATTCAACATTGGCCATCTCAAATTCCGCTTGCTACTTAAGAAGCCGCTTGGTCGTGTTCTAAACCACGCCACACGGCAGCGCTGATCTCCCCGAAGCGCTGTTGGCCAACATTCCAGTTACGCGATTAAGTCGTTAGAGTCCTGCCGACTTTTCCCTTCGCGAGGGGAGAGTTTGGCCGCCTCCGGAGCACTTGGAACCCAAACGATCAGCGATCCCATCTCACTGAAATCACTTTATGTGATTGACCACGTGAAAGCCCTGAAACACGGAGACACCGATGATCCCAGTAACATGCAATGGCAGACCGTCGCAGAAGCGAAGGCGAAAGATCGGACTGAGTAGCTTGGCCCATCTCCGGATCTTGAAAGCCTTTTATGGTCCCTTCTGCGAATCGGTGTCATCTGGGATACGATCCATCTGTCTAACTTTCCATGGAATCTCTTGGTAGTCCGCTGTAACTAAGAAAAGATGAGCGTCTGGTTCCACGTAGTTGATATCAGATACTGTTCCCTTTAGATCGTCAAAGAAAGAGCCTGGTCCATAGACATCTGGCCAAACTGAGAAAGTCTTATCAAGAACGTTCAGCTGGTAATAGGTTACGGGATCTGGGCGAAAAATGTATGCAAAGTGAGTAACAACGACTCCCTCCATCAACACCTGCCAGTCAGTTCGTTCTTTGCCGTCACTTGAGCGACGAAATGACACCTTCGATACCAAACCAGGATGCTTAGAATCCGGTCTTTCCTCATACTTAAATTGAAGAGGCTTTCCTTGAAGAACAGCCCGCTTCTTCAAACGATTAAGCTCCATGCTTAGGTCACACTGAAGGTCAAACTACGGAGGCCAAGGGCCTATGTACTCAAAGCATCCTGACAAAATTGACCTTCTCGAACAGGAACCTGCTGAATACCACAAATCGCCCACGATCTAGCGGTCATTACATCTGTCAAGAGAATTCGTGTAATCTTCGTAATGGGTTAGTTACTGGGGGCGAAGAAATAGCTTTGGTAGCTACGACGAATTTGTTTTCTAATTCGTCGTGGGTTTGTCCACTTGCGCGGAAAAGCCCACGGCGAGAAAGGCACTCGCCGTGGCTACCAAGACGGCGCCCCCCAACGGCCCCCAGCAACTAACGCATTACTAATCTTCTAATCTTTTTCACTATTTCAACGTTCATAATGTTACCAGAAATAAGACTGACCACAGCGAATGTTGGCTGGAACCGACGCGGCTGGCACAGCGGATCGGCAAAGAAGGAGGCTGTTTCACTTCCCCCAGTAAACCGACTACACGGCCAGCCGATGCCCTGTAGGATAATTAAGGAATCCTTCGACCTGTGTTTCCGTCTATTATTCGAACCCCGCGCTCAGAAAATCTTCCGCAAGGACAACGGTGGTGCAAAACAGGAAAACGAGAGAAAAAATGTGATGTCTAATGGACTTCATCTTTGACTTTGCACCTTTATAATTTCCTCTTCCTTTAAGCGTCTCCCGCCATGGTTGCCCATGGCGACCGATGCAGAGATCCCGGTTACCGCGTCGGTCTTCAAATTTCCATCTACCATCCATCACTTTGACCACGTTCAAACTCCTCTCAGCGGGTATACCTCGTAATCGTCATGTGTGTCCTTTATCGTATCACCCAAACACGCGAACGACCACCTCTGGCACATGGCAGCGCGATGGTCGATTCGGGAGAAAGAGACTCTTTCTCCCACTCCTCACGCCGCGATTCGGCCGAGGCCAAGCGTGGTCGGGTTTGGCGCAGGTAGATCCCGACTGACGCCGTAGCGTTCCGGTAATGCAACTGACCACCGGACCCGCGCTGCAGCATAGTAGTGCGGCCGGAGTTTGTAATGACTTTCCGAAACGTGCGAGCGGGGCGCCGCTGCTCCGCCGCCGCCAAGGGGGCATAAAGCGGCACTTGGTCCCAGTTTACGGTTCAAGTAACTCGGCCCATCACGGCTGGCGTCGAATACGTGTGGCCGGACGGCTTCCAGCAACCGTGGCAACGCAAATCACATCCTCTCCACCACGTCTTGAGTCCGTCTTTGACAGAGTTTAAACCAAAGCCCAAAAGGAACTTAGTGATTTGGTTTTAGTGTTAGTTAGCATGTTCAACCCTTTTGGTGTGGACGATTTGTTTAGGGGAGGTCCCGTCCGGGAAGGTGATAATTGTGCTCAGTGCGATGGGTTCTGCAGTAAAATAAGTGAAATGAGGTGGTCGTAACCGAGAGGAGAGAATGTGATGACCGTTGCCATCGATTTGCCTGAGGACATTGTGCGGCAACTGGAAAAAGCATGGGGCAACATGCCTCGCCGAGCACTGGAAGCAGTTGTGGTTGAAGGTTATCGCTCTGGCGCGCTCGCACGAGGACAGGTGGGCCGCATTCTTGGCCTTTCCTATTGGGAGACGGAGAAGTTCCTAAAGGAACGGCAAGCTTACTTACCTTACGACCAGGCTGATCTTGAGCAGGATAGAGGAGACCTCCATCAGGCTATGGCCGAATGATTGTCATTTCAGACACGTCGCCGATCAATTACCTGGTTTTGATCGGACACGTTCACATCTTGCCTCAGTTGTTTGAAAGAATAATTGTCCCACCCGCAGTCTTCACCGAAATCAATTCACCGCAAGCCCCCACCGAAGTTCGAAATTGGCTCGCCACCACTCCAGACTGGCTCGAAGTACAGACGAGCGGGACAGTGGATCCGGCACTTGTACATTTAGACCCAGGCGAACGCGTCGACGCCGTCTGCGGTACCAATGACTTTGGTCGTCGGCAAGTTGCACGCAACTCGCGGATGCGGTCAACCGCGTCCTACTCACACCGCAACGCAACTACCGGGTCCACGCGCGTCGCGCGGCGTGCAGGGATCGCACAGGCAAGCATGCCGACCCCGACCAGTACCAGAGCAACCGTCAGAAACATTGTCAAATTGGCCTGGCCCACGCCGGCCAGAAGCGAGCCTAAAACGCGTGTTAGAACAAACGCGGCGGCTAATCCTAAGCCCAATCCAAGAGCAACCTGCCGCATTCCTTGCTTTAAGACCATCCCCAAGACATCTGCTGTCGTGGCGCCCATGGCGAGACGGACCCCTATTTCTTGCCTCCGGCCATTCACCCAGTGCGCTACAACTGCATAAAGCCCCACCGCGGCTAGCAGCAAGGCGATCGTTGCGAAGCTGGCAAACAAGGTGCCGAACACACGAATAGGCCAGTCCCGCAATTTCACGTCTTCATCCAGGGTCCGGAGCGCGACTACGGGCAGGTTCTCGTCCAGAGCCTGAACCTCACGACGAAAAGCGTTGCCCAGTGTCCCGGGAACGATCCGGGTTCGGGCTACAAGGAACATGCTCGACTGCGGTTGCTGTCGATAGGGTAGATAAATGAGTGGGTCAAACTGGCCCCGAATCATATCGTTTTGAAAGACATCCGGTACTACGCCCACCACCGTCAGCCAGGGTTGGGTCCCATCCTCGCTCGCTAGGCGAAGCCGTTTGCCGAGTGGGTTATCTTCCCCAGGCCAAGCCTTCGTTGCAAACGTATGATTTACGATCACCGTAGAGACTCCGGCCTGGCCATCGGAATCGGCAAACACACGGCCAAGAAGCAGTCCCACATCGAGTGTCCGGAAATATTCTGGGCCGATCATGAGTCCACCAACATGCGGGCGTTGACGCGGATCAATCGGTGGTGCGCCCTCAAGTTCGTAAGTAAGAGCGGACCCGTCATGGCCGGGCAAGCTAGATGCTATCGATGCGATCTCAACTCCCGGCAGCGCCTGAAGGCGGGCCTGCAACCTTTCGTAGAAAAGAACCTGGTCGATAGATCGCGGATATTTCTCGTGGGGCAAATCCATATTCATGGTGAGTACGTTGGTCGTATTCACACCCATCTGCGACCGGTAAATACTGAGAAAGAGGCGGATCATGAGACCTGCCCCGACCAGCAGCATTACTGTCAATGCCATTTGGCTGACGACGAGCAGCCCCGTCAGGTAGCGTCCGCGTGAGCCAGCGGTTGCCCCATGGCCACCCTCCTTGAGGGTCAGGTGCACATCGAGCTTCGACAGGCGAAGAGCGGGTGCTAGACCAAATAAGATTCCGGCGCCCACGGAGATTACGGCCAAATAACCAAAGACTGTAGGATCCATCGTGAACTCTAGCCCCGGCGGCTTGTCGGGGATTGCCACCACGAAGGCGCGCACGCTCCAGTTTGCAATCAGCCAGCCCACAAGGCCGCCGGCTGTTGACAGTGTCACACTCTCCACCAGGAGTTGCCGGATAACGCGCCAGCGCCCTGCGCCCAAGGCCATTCGGACAGAGACCTCCCGTGACCGCGCCACGGCTTGCGCCAGCAATAGGTTCGCGACATTGGCGCACGCCACTAGCAGCACGAATCCAACGGCAATCCACAACGCAACGAAGATCAGCCGCACACGAGCGTAAAAGTAGTGTTTGGCGTCCAGCACTTGAATTCCGACGCCCTTGTTGGAGAACGGATATTCCGTCTCGAGCCGTTGTGAAACCGTCTCCATCTCGGCACCGGCTGATCTGAGGTTCGCGCCCCTTACGAGACGCCCGAACATCATCAGTCCCCTGTATTCGCGCTTTTGCCAGTCACCGACAGGAATCAGGGGTACCCACATGTCAACGCCGAATCGCACCTCCGGCGGCATCACTCCGATCACAACAGTGGGTACTTCGTTCACTCGGATCGACTTTCCAATGATCGAAGGAGCTTTCTCGTAGCGCTTCTCCCAGAGATCATAGCCAAGCATCGCCACTCGCGCCGCTCCCGGCTCTTCGTCCGCTGGAATGAAGTCGCGCCCAAGCAACGGCTTCCGGCCCAATACAGAAAATCCGTTAGACGACATTTCCATCGCCATGTAGTGTTCTGGAAAGGCGCTTTTGTCGCTCACATTGACCGCCCTGAAACCATAAGCAACCAGGGCTTCGAAGGCCTTTACTTCCCGACTGAACTCAAGGAAGTCCGGGTACGACCTCCCCGTGTCACACGGAAGCTCGCAACCCGGCTCGCTACCAACGGTGTAAACGATCTGACCTGTACCATCGAAGCCTATACTCTTAAACAGCACCGCATTAGCGATCGTGAATACTGCCGTGTTAACTCCAATGCCAAGCCCAATTGCAGTCACCGCTGACAGTGCGAAACCCGGATTCTTGAGCCACCTACGAATGGCATAGCCTAGGTCCTGAATCAGGGTTTCAAGTATGAAGACGCCACGTGCCTCACGGCACTCTTCCTTTACCTGCTCGAGCCCTCCAAATGTCAAACGGGTGCGCCGGACCGCTTCTGGGCGATCGAGACCAGACTTCAGGTACTTGTCGATCTGTTTTTCGAGGTGGAATTGAAGCTCGTCATCCAGTTCGCCTTCCAAGGTTTTCCGCCTGAACAGTGCCCGAAGACGATAGAGCAACTCACTCAGCACGATGCATCCTCCTATACCGCGTCTAAGACCTGGGCGACAGCCGCACTCAGCTTGCGCCACGCCTCGGTATCGGCCTCAAGCTTTTTTCGACCCGTCCGCGTAAGCGCATAGTATTTGGCCCGGCGATTGTTCTCAGATACACCCCACTGAGCCTTGATCCATCCTCGGCGCTCCAGGCGGTGGAGAGCTGGATATAATGATCCTTGTTGGACTTGCAGGACATTGCTGGAAATCTGTTGGATGCGCTCGGAAATAGCCCACCCATGCTGCTGCTCCAACGCCAGTGTCTTGAGGATCAAGAGGTCGAGACTCCCTTGTGGGAGATCGATACGTTGGTCTGGCATGCTTCCCCTTTCGCTTCTACAAAGCAAAAATACCATCTCTCTTGTCGAGGTGCAAGGGGTAAAACATCTGGCTGCAAATCCAGTGCCATTTGAGATGGGAAGCAAGTTGCTTTTTTAATAGCTCTGATTTATAGCTTGACAAGGAGATATATCTAATATCTGATAGATCGTGCAACGATACATTACCTAGTTGGAGGAGTGAACATGAAAAAAGCGAAACGAGATCCTGAGAGTTTGCTGCCATTGCCCATCTCGGTATTCCATATTCTCCTCGCCCTGGCTGACGGGGAGCTGCATGGATACGGCATCATGAAAGAGGTGGCCGTGCGGACAGAAGGCAAAGTGCGTCTCGGTCCTGGCACTCTCTACGGATCGATCAAGCGACTCGTTGCAGACGGACTCATTGAAAAGTCGGACGAAAGACCCGATCCGGCTTTGGACGACGAACGTCGTCGTTATTATCGACTCACCGACTTCGGCCAGCGGGTGACGATTGCAGAGACTAAGCGCTTGGCCCATCTGGTAGGTATGGCTCGTGCCAGAAAGCTCCTAACTGGTCTAAAGCTTAGTGAAAACAACAGGTGAACGGCCATGGAGATTTTGGAGAGGCTGCTGTCGGCCTCGGAGCGGGTCTATCGCTGGCTGGTTGGGGTCTATCCGAAAGAGTTTCGATCCGAAAATGGACAGGAAATGGTACAGGCATTTCGGGATCGCTGCCGGGAGGAATTGTCCCGAGGCCGGATAAGCGGTGTCATTGGGTTGTGGGGTCACACCGTTCTTGACTTTGCCGTAACGGTATCTATTGAGCATATGAAAAAGGGGAAATCCATGAATACGGTCGACAAGGATCTTCGTTGGGACGTGCGATATGGATTTGAGATGCTATTCAAGCATGGTCTAATACTTCTGAAGTATTCAGCATGGGCTTCGGGTCTTCTTCTGAGCCTGCTGTTGGTTGCATTGTTGGTTGGGCTGCTCGCCAGCACGCTGGCGGTGCGGCACAAGGAAAAACCACTCAATGAAGCTTGGAAAAGAACAAGCGGCACACTCCCGATGAGATTATTCAACTTATGATCAGTCGCTTTCCAAAGAGAGGAATGAACGATGTTGCAGGCAAGGTGGAAGTTCTCACCACCAGACTGGGAATTTTTGACCCAATGCCTTTCCGGGTTTATGAGCGTAGCGCTAGGGGAAAAGTTGACCTCCTGCGATCATTAGACGTACCTCCGTATCTCGATGCCCAATTGAGGAAATCGAGTGACGATTTGGACGAGGTGCCGGAAGACATCCGAAACTATCTTGAAGAGCATCGAGCTGATCTTGACGCCCTTTACAAACTCGTCCTTCAGAATGAAGTACCCAAGTGGGAAATGGACATCGCCCGTTGGGTTGAAGGCCCCCTTCCCGGCCTGTATTATCATCGCCAGCTCCACGGAGTCATAGCCCTAGACATTCTGACTAAGACACGGCTGGGGTTAAATCGGGAGGCTTTGAAGGCGTTTGAAGCATCCTGGAAGATTAATCAGGGGCTGCTAGATCGTCCCGAATTGAGTAGCCACTTAGTCGCCCATTCGGTATTGAATAGACAAGTCGGAGTGCTTCGTAAAATGAGGGAGGTCCCATCAGAATGGCAGACACGAATCCTTGACCGAGATTTTCGAACGTCGTTCTTGCAGGCTATTAGACTTGATCTTGTCGCTCTGTCGAAATATCTGAGCGATACGAACAAGAATGTGAGTTTTCTTGGACTGGATGACAACATCATTAATTCGCCGCTTGGACACCCCTTCCGGCGCATTATGGGAGTTCAGGCCCTGGAAGTGGCAAACCAAATCCTTTCCGAACTCAAGACAAGCGATTTCTGTTCCTTTGATCCTGACTCCGCTCGAGAACAACTCGACACTTCCCGCTCACGTTGGAATGTTGGCACAAACCTCATTAATGACTTGCGAGCGTGGAAGACTCTGACCAAGTCTTTGGTCAACCTTGAGCTGACGCGGAAGATCCTCCAGGTCAAGGCAACACACCCGACTAAGAATGAGGATTCGTTACGCAAAGTGGCCGATATTCCATCGAAACTCTGTTCTGACGCCAAGTGGGTACATCAAGTTACCGCAGATGGGACAACTCTAATTGCTTGCACCAAGCTCCCTGACTGGATTAAAAGGGAGACCACACGCTTTGATCTCCCGTTGACTTACCTACTGAAGCCAGCGCCCCGGAACGACTTGCGTTGATATCTGCTGAGTTAGTCTTCAAGGACGAGCTAATAGTTAGGAATTTCACCCGCAAAAACCTCTTGGTTTGTCGAGAAGGAATCGAGTGGCTGAGTGGCTCACCAACGAGCTGATTTCCCAACGCCTCTCCAACCACCAATCGACCACTAACCGCCATGCTCAACGATTTTCGCTTCGGCATTCGGACGCTTATTAAGAGTCCGGGATTCACGGCCGTGTCAGTACTTTCCTTCCATTTTCAGTGTTCTAAGTGCGACCTTACTTCGAGAACGGCCCTACCCCAAGGATCCTGATCGAGTCTTCTGGATGATATTAATCGATCTTAAGAAAGGTATGCTTGCCCCTCAGATCTTAAGCAACTATCTGTACTGGAGGGATCACAATCAGGTTTTTGAGCATCTGGCAGCTTGGAGGCCTGGAACCTTCATTCTCATGGGTGGGGAAAAGCCTGAGAGAATTACAGGCGCCTATGTTTCCGCTAATTATTTCTGGTCAGTTGGTGTACAGGCTGTGCTGGGACGTACGTTTTTGCCTGAGGAAAACCACCCTGGGAGTGAACCCGTGTGTGTTCTGTCTAATGGTCTCTGGAAGCGCCGCTTCGGTTCTGACCCGAACATTATGGGAAGGAGACTGACGCTGAACGGCGAGGGCTTTACCGTGGTTGGGATCTTGCCCCCTGACTTCTCGGGCAGGGTTCGTGATTCTCAGGCGATGGAGCTGTGGGTGCCCATGGTTTTTGAGGGCAAGAACTTGAGCCAACGGGTCGGGATGATAAGCCGTCTGAAACCTAACGCCACACTGCAACAGGCTCGATTAAATATGGACCTGCTGAATCTCAGCCTCAAGGAGCAGTATCCAGAACGAATGGATGGGCCGGTCTACGTCCTTGATGGGGCTGCTGATCCTTCGGAAGAAGCACCGGAAGTCCCCCAATATCGGAGTGATGGAAAGATACCTCGAGCTGATCGGAAAGGTGGGTGGGTTGTCGATTTCTTTCCCTTGAATCCAGGGGCGGATGATTATTGGCAGAATGCTTTCTATCTCCTGCAATGTGCCGTCGGCTTGGTGCTGCTGATCGCGTGCGCGAACGTAGCAAATCTGCTACTGGCCCGGGGGGCAGTGCGGCAGGAAGAGATTGCCGTTCGAATTGCCTTGGGAGCTGGCCGCCTTCGTCTGATTCGCCAATTTTTCACCGAGGGATTGCTGCTGGCTTTGATGGGTGGTGGCTTAGGGCTGGTGCTGGCGGTCTTCGGATGTAACTTTCTGGCAGCCGTTATGCTCAGTAACACTCCCGGCCTGTTCGAATATGTCCAGAGGGGGATTGCTCTCAATACTCGTGTGCTTGGCTTCACTTCGGTCAGTGCCCTTCTGGCCACCGTGGTCTTTGGCCTGGCACCGGCTTTGCGAGCATCAAACCCTGACCTTCAGCAAGCACTTAAAGCAGGAGGCAGGAGCTCGACGGAAGGCTTTGGCCTCCTTCGCGGGCGCAGTCTGCTGGTGACGTTGGAAATAGCAACGGCCTTGGTGCTGCTGATCGGTACGGGTCTCATGATCAAGAGCTTCCTTCGATTTAAGGGTCCGTACTCTGACCTGGAGCCGGAAAACGTCGTGATCACGGAGATCACGCTGGATAATAATCGATACGGCACCTTGGCGCAGATCAATCTGTATTGGGAGGCTCTGCTGGAGCGAATGGTTCATCTGCCCGGAGTGCGATCCGCCGGCGCAGTCGCCAATCTGTTAGGCGATATGTCGTGGATGAATTACGTGGGAGTTACCGTCGATCACCCCACCTTGCCCGTTCGGGATAGGCGATCGAGAGTCCCGACAGGGGGCGCGCCTCATTGCAATCCCATCACTTCTGATTACCTGCAGACGATGCGGATTCCGCTTCATAAGGGCCGCTATTTCTCAGAGCAGGATATGAAGCCCGCCCCTGCGGTAGCCATTGTTAACGAGAGCTTTGTTAAGCATTTCTTTGCCAAAGACGAGGATCCTCTAGGGAAGGAGATAAGGATCACTCATGTCGCGGATAGCTCGTTATTGGCTGACGCGACTCCAGGAACAAGTTTAAGTGACGTACCCTATTCCATAGTTGGTGTGGTAAAGGATTTGAAGTCCAACTGGGAATTTGAGCAAGACGCCAAGTCCGAAATGTATTTTCCATATGTTCAGACTCTGGAGGCGTTTAAGAGGCCGATGAGACGCATCAACATCGTGGTACGTGCCGATTCTGCCCCTTTAAGGTTGGTCGGTGCCATTCGCAAGACAGTTTCAGCCATAGATGCGGATCAGCCCATTGGCCTGCCGGTTACGTTGGAGCAACTGGATTCTGAATCTGTTGCGTCCCAGAAGACACTGACATTCCTTGCAGGGATCTTTGCGGCGATGGCAACCGGGCTAGCGTCGATAGGGATTTATGGAGTCATGGCCTATTTCGTCGCGCGGCGCACTCGCGAGATTGGCATCCGTGTGGCGTTGGGGGCTCAGGTAAGCAATGTCCTCTGGCTTGTGCTGGGCGATGGGTTGAAGCTCGTTCTGGCAGGTGTTGGGCTAGGGTTAGTCGGCGCGTTCAATTTGACCAGAATTCTCTCGAGCTATATTTTTGGCGTAAGTCCGACCGATTTGCCTACCTTTGTATGCGTCCCATTGCTTTTGTCTGGGGTGGCGCTTGCAGCCTGTTACCTCCCCGCTCGCCGGGCGACGAAGGTCGATCCGATGGTAGCGCTGAGGTATGAGTAAACCAATTGCGGATTTCGGATTGTGGATTGCCGATTGAACCGACTCAGCAGTTTACGCTTGGTCGAGACAGCTGTCCTTTAGACCTTAGACTTTGGACCTTGGACTTTGGACCTTGGACTTTGGACTTTGGACGAACTTTGGACCTCAGACTTTGGACTTCAGACTTTGGACCTTGGACTTTGGACTTTGGACGTCTAACCACTAACCACTGACTACTATGCTTAATGATCTTCGCTTCGCCATTCGCATGCTCGCCAAGAATCCAGGGTTCACGGCAGTGGCGGTGCTTTCCCTGGCTTTAGGAATCGGCGCCAACAGTGCCATCTTCAGCGTTCTAAGTGCGACACTACTTCGGGAACGGCCCTATCCCAAGGATCCGGATCGAGTCTTTAACATGATGGTGTTCGATCTTAAGAAAACCTCGTGGGAGCCTCAGACCTTAACGAACTATCTGTACTGGAAAGATCACAATCAGGTCTTTGAACATCTGGCAGCTTGGAAACAAGGAAGCTTCATTTTCACGGGCCGGGAAAAGTCTGAGCGAGTTACAGGTGCGTATGTTTCGGCTAATTTTTTCTCTGCATTTGGCGCACAGGCTGTGCTGGGACGCATCTTTTTGCCAGAAGAAAATCAGCCTGGCAATGAATACGTCTGCGTCTTGTCTGATGGGCTCTGGAAGCGCCGCTTCGGTTCCGACACAAACCTCATAGGAAAGTTGCTGACGCTTAACGGTGAGGGTTTCACGGTGGTGGGGATTTTGCCAGCCAACTTTCCCTATTCGATTGAGCTGTGGGTGCCTATGGTCTTTGGGGGCAAAAACTTGACCCAAATGCCGATGATAAGCCGCCTTAAACGAAACGTCACACTGGAACAGGCTCGCATAAACATGAACCTACTCAATCTTGCCCTTAAGGAACAGTATCCACAAGAAACTGACGCGGCTACGGATCTTTCGAAAGAAGCACCCGCCGTGGAATATCGGGCTGATGGAAAGATACCTCGACCTGATCGGAAAGGTGGGTGGGTTGTAGATTTCTTTCCAGTGAATCCTGGCGTACCAGATTATTGGGAGAATGCTCTCTATCTCCTGCAATGTACCGC
>QHZQ01000240.1:0-4351 GCA_003224725.1 Acidobacteriota bacterium
ATTCGATAGATTATCCGCTCCCAGTTGCAAAGGAAAGCCACTCTGGAGCGTCGTAATTCCATTGATTCCCCAGCCTTTTTGGGGGGCTCGCATATGGAGTGCGCTGGCTTGACAGCGCTTTGTTGGCCTGCGGCTTTGACGCAGGCCCCGACTGCCGACGCGAGCAAAAACTCCCAACAAGCGTTTCAGGTGATTACGAAACGTGCATTTCAAGAACGTAGCCAACTTTTCGGTTCTCGTTTGGGGGCGCTGTCAAGCCAGCGCCAATGAAAGCGGCGTCAAGCCGTCGCACTCCAAAAGGAAATAACTGGCTCAAACTCCCATGTGAGGAGTAGAATCTTCGTTTTGTTCTCAACTTCAACTTTGACCCTCAGACCTCAGAGGGCTGCGGTTCCTTCGACCTTGAACGTTGAACGTACTTTCGAACTCCCCGGGGGTGTTCATGAACTCGAAAGCTATTCTCTTCGCCGTATTCCTTTTCGTAATTCTAGGCCGGCACGATCTGGGAGAGACTCGATCGTCGACGAGCGCCCAGGAGTTACTCAACCTTGGGATGATCGAATTGGGCAAAGGCCGGTATGACAGGGCTGTTGATGCGCTGAGGGAAGCAATTCGTCTCAGTCCGGATCTGGCAGCAGCCCATCGTACTCTGGGGGAAACTTACGCCGCCTTCGGGCGAAATCAGGATGCGATCGCGTGCTTTCTTGAAGCCAGTCGCCTGGACCCGTTAGATGCCCAGGCGCAAATTGGGCTCGGTAATGCCTACCAGGCTTTGCGGCGCCCACGAGAGGCGATTGGGGCTTTCAAACAGGCGGCCTCAATTCAACCCAATTCGACGGAGGCTCTGGTAAATCTGGGAAACATCTTGGCCAGCGTAGGACCACTGGAAGAAGCCATTGAGCATTACAAGCGGGCTGTGACCCTCGATCCGGCCCTTGTGCAAGCTTACGCTAACCTGGGAATGACCTATCGGCGGCTGGGCCGTGACGACGAAGCCGCTGCAGCTTTTTCCAAGGCGATCCGCTTCAACGCCAATGACCCGGCGCTCCACTCTATGCTCGGTGATGCTTATGCGGAGCTGGGGCAGTACGCAGAAGCAGTGGAATCCTTCAACCAATTAGAACGAATGCAGGATCCCTCGGAAAACCTCTATCGGCGTCGCGGGTTCTTGAATCTCTATCTGGCTCGAGGTGACGGCGCCGCTGCCGATGGTCGAGCTTGCCTTGATGTGATTGGATGGCAGGCAGAGGCATCCCAGTATATGGCCCTACTGGCCCATTTCGGGTCCCGGCAGGCAGAGAAGCCGGAAGAAGCAGCAAGAATGCTGGAAGAAAGCGCGAATCGTTGCAATCAGTCGAAGTGGCCTTACCCGGTGTTGCAGTATTTGCGCGGGGAACTGGAGAGCCGGGAGGTTCTGGCGCGGGCGATCAACAATGACGACCGTACCGAGGCCCATGGTTATATTGGACTGGACCTGGCCTTGAAGGGAAAGATCAAAGAAGCCTTGGAGCATTTTTCCTGGGTCCGCGAATATGGAAACCGCCAGTTTGTTGAGTATAAGTTTGCTCTGGCTGAACTGAAGCGAATGGAGGATTCTGGGAAGCTGCCTGGACCCGAAGTCAAGTGAGCCCGATCCGCCTTTATCTGTGTTCATCTGCGGCCTGCTCGGCGGGCCAAATGGGCCAGACCGCACACTTGGTGAAGGGTGGCGGCTCCCTTTGGAGATTTATTAGTCCGAGCGGTGGTTAGAAGACACGACTCTTGCAAGTCTGCTCCCCTCACCCCGCTTGGGGAGAGGGGATCGGGGGTGAGGGGGCGCTGATTAGGCCCCTCGCCGTGGCGGCAACTTGTGTACCTATTAATAACTGGCGGTCGCTCGGAATATGGCGCTGCACGCCACCTCTCCGGCCACGCAAATACACATCTGGCGGGCGCGTTAGGTGGTGTGCGGCGCCGCTGGACGGATCTTAAGCGTCAATGGAGAGTGCTTTGCCCTCTTTGTTGAACGCGATCTTTACTTGCTGCCCTTGCTTCAGGTCAGCCAACCTTGCCTTTTTACCCTTGACGGTGATTTTGGTCTGAGAGTCAACAGTGAAGGCTCCCTGTTGCTTATCCGTCGTCTCCACCATCACCGTACTGGCTGTCGTATCCACTTGTACGATGGTTGCGCTCACAAGCTGCGGTGTTTCTTCCGATCTTGCCTCTGGTCTCCGCTCTTGAGCGGCAAACAGGGCCAGCGCGAAACTCAGCATAGCCACTACGGCCAGCATTGGAACTAGTGTTCTCTTCATGAGAACTTCCTCCTTTGAAATTAGAGTTTTCCAAATTGTAGCCACTGCCTCAATTTGGGTGCTATTGCAAAAGCAACTCTGCTGCCAACAGAGGCAACCCATTGAGGCAGGTGTTTAATTTCTGCCAGCGCACTGAAAGTAGCTTTTCGAGGTGCTGAGTAACAATTACCGGGAGTCGGGAATGAGGAGTAAGAATTACCAAGGAAAAATTCCCTGTCATGAAAAGGGGGCCGTTATCCTCAGTCCGGTCCTTTTCACCGTCGAGTGAGCAAAAGTGAACAGTTTGTTTGCAGTTCAAAGTTGAAAGTTCAAGGTCGAAGTACTAGGGCTTAAGGTTGAGGTTAACCCGCTAAACTTACACACCAGGGATTACAAGTTCAACCACTCCTTGGTCGCGGAAAAGACCTGCCAGGGTTTAACGGGCCTCTCCTGAAAACGGGCCGAAAAATCAGGTGGAGCAATCACCAGCATTTCGTCCATGCCCTCGGCTACAAACAGGCAGACTGCGCTCCTCTGTAACATTTACCCCACTGATGTGGAGTGGAAGTCCGGACCGCGGGCTTGAAAGACAGGTTCACGCCACCGCCCTTGCCCGGCGCGTCTGGGCATTAAAGCACGCGAGGACTGAAATCATGGACGCCGCCCATAGCGTTTTCGACAAATCCGATGTAAGCACCCTCAATCACAGAGTGTTTCGGCCAAACAAAATCAGCCGTAGAGAAGCACTCGTTCTGCCTCTGGCTGGCGCCGTTGGGGCCATGGCTTCAGTGCCGCGGGCGATTCGTCTGGGTGGACCCATTTTCCTGAAGTCGCAAGACCCGCGCGAGCTTGCCCGGGAGCACCGGCGCCTGGGGTACAGCGCAGCCTACTGCCCGGAGGCCAGCACGAGCGATGCTGCGCGGGTACGTGACATCCGGACGGCCTTCGGCACCGAGAATGTGGTCATCGCAGAGGTCGGTGCCTGGAATAACATGCTCGACGGGGACGCTGAAAAACGCAAGAACAACCTGCAGTATGTTGTCGAACGCCTAGCGCTGGCCGAGGCTGTCGGAGCTCGGTGTTGCGTCAACATCGCGGGCTCGTTCAACCCCAAGCTCTGGGACGGACCTGATCCGCGGAACCTTTCCCGGGAATTTTTTGAGGCGACGGTTGCCAATTGCCGCTACGTTATCGATCAAGTCAAGCCGATGCGGACAAAGTTCACCATCGAAATGATGGGCTGGAGTCTTCCTGACGGGCCGGACTCGTATCTGCAACTTATCCGAGCGGTGGAACGGCCCGCCTTTGGGGTTCATGTGGACATCTGCAACATCGTGAACAGTCCTCAGCGCTACTACCACAATGGCGAACTGATCACGGAGACATTTCACAAGCTGGGGCACTGGATCGCCTCCTGCCACGCGAAGGACCTGGCTCCGCGCAACGTGCATTTTGCGGAAGACGTGCCCGGCCGCGGAGGAATCGATTATCGCGCCTACCTCCGCAACCTTGCCAGCCTGCCCGTTGACGCACCGCTCATGCTCGAGCATCTTAAGACTCCCGCTGAATACGACGAAGCCCGTTTGTATATTCGGAAGGTTGGAGCAGAGTGCGGCTTGACGTTTGCGTGACCTCAACCAGAAGTTAACCTCGGCGAATTCCAACAAGCTGTTCGAGTGCCGCTTCAAGGTCTTGGATGGCTTCCTCAAGTGCCGCACAGGCTTGCGAGGCGAAGCTTAGATCCCCGTTCGAGCCCAACGTTTCCAACCTGAGCGCCGCCTGGAAAGCCGCGGGCGCGCAGAAGTTGGCCACCGAACCCTTCAGATTGTGAGCTGCCCGGGCTAGGGCCTGAGGGTCATCCCCTTTTACGGATTCTCGAATCTCCACCAGCAGCTTCGGATAGTCCTGCACAAACAATGCCGCCATCTCCCCCAGAAGCTCCCCATCGCCCTCCGCCCGAGCCAGGGCAGCAGCACGATCAAGGACTCCTTCAGTAACCCGGGTGAGTATTGGCGATTTAGGCTCGTCTCTTTGGTTTGGCAACATCTTTTCTTCCTCCTTCAGGCGGACCACCTGTTCCA
>QHZQ01000240.1:4392-16116 GCA_003224725.1 Acidobacteriota bacterium
CAACTTCCAGGCAGTGTTCCCGGTCTCCCTTCATCGCATGGGCCGTCATCGCGATGATTGGGAGGTGCTCTCCAGTTTGCTTTTCCTCGTTTCTGATGGCTGCGGTCACCTCGAATCCATTCATCCCAGGCATCTGCACATCCATCAGCACGAGGTCGAAACGCTCCCGTTGCAACTTCTTCAGTGCTTCAACTCCATTGCCGGCGACCACTACCCCATGACCCTGTTTTTCCAACAGCCTTACAGCCAGCTTTTGATTCACGAGATTGTCTTCCGCCAATAGAACGCGCATGGGTCGTGGAACCACGCCCTTCAATGTGGTGGGACTTTCGCGCAAGGAATGCCGAGTCAGCAGGGGAGGCCGTTGTCCTGCGTCAGATGAAGGTCTGCTCAGCACCGCGCAGATGGCCTCCAGGAGATCTGCCTGTCGTACCGGCTTGGTCAAGTAAGCTGCCATGTCCAGTTCACGGCAGCGAGCGGCATCACCGCGCTGCCCGCAGGAGGAAAACATCATGATCGCAAGGCCAGCCAATTCCGGCCTTTGCTTGATCTGGCCGGCCAGATCAAATGCGTTCATCTCCGGCATCTGGGCATCGAGCAGCAGTAAGTGAAATGGCTCCTGTCGTTCCCTGCTTTCCTCGAGCGCCACCAGCGCTGCTGGCCCACTCTCGACCACCGTAGGTTTCATACGCCACTGAACCAGAAACTCAGCCAAGATACGCCGATTGGTGGCATTATCATCCACGACGAGCACGCGCAAGCCGGAGACGTCTACTGGCTCCTGGACTAAGGCAGGCATGGGCTGAACAGGAAACCGCGCTGTGAAGTGAAAAGTGCTCCCTTGACCAACCTCGCTTTCGACCCAGATTCGCCCCCCCATCATGCCCACCAGTTGCGAAGTGATCGCCAGGCCTAATCCTGTACCACCGTACTTGCGTGTTGTTGAGCCATCGGCCTGAGTGAATGCCTCAAAGATAGCTTGCTGCTTGTCCACTGGAATGCCGATCCCTGTGTCCCGAACAGAAAAATGCAGGAGGCAGCTGCCGGCGTCAGCTCCCGAGAATGTTTTGTGAGCTTCGGATTCTATCTCAGCAACTCCAAGTTCGCACCTGCCTCCTCGCTCACGATCGGCAAGTCCCACCTCCACAACCACCTCGCCCCGCTCCGTGAACTTCAGTGCGTTGCTAATGAGATTGACCAGGATCTGCTGCAGCCGGCCCGGATCGCCTACCAGGCTTTCAGGGACGTTGGGGTGGACACGGCAAATCAGTTCCACTTTCTTCTGGTCAGCCCGGAAGGCTAGAACCTTGATCATGTCTTCGACGCATTGCCGCAACTTGAAATCGATTGCCTCTAAATCAAGTTTACCGGCTTCAATCTTCGAGAAATCCAACACGTCGTTGATGACTGTCAATAAAGAATCAGCGCATGCCTTGGCCATGTCGAGGTACTCCCGCTGTTCCGCTGTGAGGTCGGTATCGAGCGCAAGTTGGGTCATTCCGATGACCCCGTTCATGGGCGTCCGGATCTCGTGGCTCATATTGGCCAGAAACTCGCTCTTGGCTTTGTTTGCCGCCTCGGCTAGTTCCTTGGCTTTCTGCAATTCGGCTTCACTGCGTTTGCGCCCGCTGATGTCCATCAGGGCGCCAATCATGCGTAGACAACGGCCAGCGGCATCTCGCAGGCAGTATCCCCGATCGTAGACGTGGGCGTAGCTCCCGTCGGAGCGCTGAAAGCGGTATTCATCTGACCACTTTTCGTCGTCGCTCTGGATGATTCGGTGGATTCCTCCCGACACGCGCTGGCGATCCTCTGGATGAATCCTTTCCATCCACCACTCGACGCTAGTTTCAAATTGCTGTCCGGAGTAACCGAAGAGGGTCTGCAATCCTTCGCTCCACCACACCTGGCCGGACTCAAGCTTCCAATCCCACACCGCGTCATTGGTGGCTCGGGCCACGAACTGAAATCGCTTTTCCAGTGAGGCTTCGCGTTCCAATCGTTCACGGATAATTTCTGTCTGGGTGTGAACGCGGCGCCGCAAGACCACGGCCCAGGCCAATGTGGCCAGGATACTCACAGCGAAAATACCCAGCGCAGAAAGGGCTCGGGCGGCGGTCCACCAGGAGGGTTGCTTGACCACTCGAATGTCCCGCGGCGAGCGCAAGAGCAGGCCGAACGCTTTCGGCTCTGAGTTCTCGTCCACCTGGACTTGGCAGATGCCCGTCAGGCGTAGCTCGGCCCCTAGCCAGAGCGAAGGCGCAGGACTTCCAGGCTCTGCGTCCATCTCGGCCTGAAAGGTGGTATCTCCTGACTGGAGCGTCAGAAGCTCCTGCCCGGCACGGCGGCCATGGCTCATTAGTTGTCCGTGGGTCTCGATCAAGTGGGCGTCGTAGTCGCCTCCCAGGACCTGCTCGACCGGAACAAAGACGGGCTGCGGATCCGGTCCGCCTTCGAGCCGGCGGAAAAGACTGTTCTGGAGAACGGGAGTGTACGCACCGACAGCTGGAAAACCGATTACGTCCAGTCGGTCTCCCGGCCGGAGTGGGTCCGTTTGGTTGGTCTGGACATAGAGTCCATCCTGATCGTCCTTGATGAAAAGTGCCTGTCCCGGTCGGTACCAAGTGACGCTGCCCCGTACCCGGATGCGGTGTCCAAAAGTTCCGTTCGGCGCGTAGCGGAGTAGGCTGCGAATGGACCTGGCTGGAATGGAGAATGGGTCTTGAGGAGAGGCCTCCAGGATTTCAAGGTGGGTACGGTTAGGCAACCGCACAGCGAGACTGGTCAGCTGATCTTTCTTGTTGAACTTGGCGTCGGCAATGCCGCGTACACGAATCCGTGCATCGACTAGCTGCGCGTAGTGGGCTTCCTCAGTCTCCTTGACAAAAACCTTCAATCGGCCGCCAAAGACCGCGATGTCCAGCCGTCCGTAGGCATCGCCGAGGTCGTGAGTGTCGCGGACAATCCCATCCACCTCGACCCATTCGCCGTCTTCCTGGCCGGTCATTAACTC
This sequence comes from Acidobacteriota bacterium, assembly GCA_003224725.1. Lineage (GTDB taxonomy): Bacteria > Acidobacteriota > Terriglobia > Versatilivoradales > Versatilivoraceae > QHZQ01. The sequence goes on from QHZQ01000240.1 coordinate 7,406, forward strand.
TTCCAGCGACGGTCGTTTAGGAACTGGCCAAGCAGAGTCGCCGATCACTCGATAGCTGGCGAGTTTAATGGAAGGCGCAAAGCCAACAGAGTGCGTCCAACCTTTCAGCTCCAACAGTTGGCCCTCGCGAATGGGCAACTTTGCGTCGGTGTTGACGAAAATTCCACGAGAAGCGTCTTGTACTACCAGGCTCGACCACGCCGGGTCATAATAAGTAACCACCGCGTGAATGCAGACAGGGTAGCCGAGCTTAGCTTCGTCGTAACTGAGCCGGCGGATCTGTTCAACAGTCTGCAACAAGGGTAGGGGCGCCGGTAAGGCAGTGCTTCCGCTCCCGGGTGAAGACCCCGCGGGCAAGACCGTGACCAGGAGACTGAGTGTGAGTAGGAGCCCTCTCCACACCGCCTGAAAGTGAGGCCAGCGGAATTCACCCACCCGCCAAGGGCGTCCTGCCCTGGCCTGACGGTGCTCTGGACAGCTCCCTATTCCGCACGGTCTACCGTTCTTCGCTACCGGCACTCGGACCCTGGAGATCCACTTTCTTGGCGGGTTGACTTTCGAAAACAAACGCAGTTGCACTTGCGATAAATCGAACAACTTCACCTTCACCTCTGCGCCCTCTCCCTGTTGAAGGGTTTCAGCCTATACGGCCATTTGTCTAACCGGTGGAAGTCCGGCCTCCGGAATTGGTTGTTTGCTTGAGTAGTGATATTCGACATTTCAGTGGGGTGACCTATGAGATGAAAGCTCGAATGGAAATGCCTGGTCCGGCAGCCAGGCTAGCGATACAGCAGGCCGTAGCACCAGCGAACTTTGAAGCCTCGTTAAGGGGGATTTGTCGTAGCACTGGCTCCTATCAATATTCGGGTCCGCTTGGCGAACGGTTTAGTTCTTTCTTGGTGCGGCAACCCGGCCAGGCTTGCAATGAATTTTACACCTTGGACGTAGATTTTAACTTGCGCGACATAGAAAATGGTGATTTCATGACCACACTCAGGACGAGACAGTCGACAAGTCTTGATAATGTGAGGTTTCACACTGTGCCTGGATCTACTCAACACACCGACAAAGTCCTCGGTATGCAAGAGTCCATCTGCCGTAGGGACTTCCTCAACTCCGCACTGCTCGCTTCGGGAAGCCTACTCATGTCCTCCGTGACGCCCGCTCAACTACTAGCACAGGAGGGCGGCGAGTGGCAAGGAGGCTATACGGGTGAAGGCGACTATCGCGCCTCCGCCGGCAACACCGAGGAAGTCCTTCGAATGGCGCACGCGGTTCGCGACGGGAAATACGATACGGTTCCTTCAGACGCCATCAACACCGGCGAAATCTATGATTGCGTCATCGTTGGCGGTGGCTTCGCCGGTCTCTCGGCAGCCTTGTTCTTCCACAACCGGGCGGGCCCCGGACGGACTTGCCTGGTTCTCGAAAATCATCCGATTTTCGGTGGCGTGGCTAAGCGCAACGAATTTGTCATCGACGGTCATCGCCTCTACGCGCCGCAAGCTTCGGTGCACTTTCAACCGCCCTTTCCAAAGAGTTTCCTTGAGCATGTGTACGACACGATCGGTCTCGATTGGAACGCCTTCAAACAATATCAAACCTGGCAGGGGCCGTCGCCGGAGATTCCTCTCAGCCGCAGCCCGTACCAGATGCTTTCGACCATGCCAAAGAGCTACGGCTTCTACTTCGGCGCGAGGTTCGGAAAGCAGCCGGGAGTTTGGTTGGTCGATCCCTGGGGCAAGAACCTGGAGGGCGCTCCCCTGCCCGAAAAGACACGCCAGGAGCTTCTCGACCTGCACCGCGGCCATCGCGCGAGCAAACCGTGGGTGTACGATTACCCCGGCGACGAGATTTCGCGCCGCCTCGACAGCATTACCCTTGAAGACTACCTGATGCAAACCCTTGGCCTGAACCGGGAGACTGCCCGCCTTTGGTTCACCTCCGAGACTGCGGGCGGCATGGGACTGGGTCCCGACGCCCTGTCGGGCTTTTGCGAATACTCGTGGTCGTCCATCCCCTCGGTTGACGATTCGCCAGAGACCGGCTGGCAAATGTTCCCCGGAGGCAATGCGGGCATGATTCGTCTCCTCGTCAAGACCCTGATCCCGGACGCTATCGAAGGTCCCCGCAGCATGGAGGCGGTCTGGAAGAATCGCGTACACTTTGACGCCCTCGATCGCACAGAGCAACCGGTACGTATTCGCCTTCGATCCACGGCCGTCCGGGTCGAGCACGCGGGCGAGCCGCTCAAATCCGATTTCGTTCGGATTACTTACGTGGAGGGCGGCAAGACCTATCGTGTCAAGGCCAAGACTGTCGTTATGGCTGGGGGCGGCTGGATCACGCGCCGAGTGGTTCGCGATCTCGACGCAGGTCGCCAGAAGGCCTACTCGCAGTTCTACTATGCGCCCTACATGGTGGCTAATGTGGCGGTGCGGGAATCTCGGGCGCTCGCTGGTTTGAGGGCATCGGCAGCTTCACCGAAGTTCGTACGATGGCGAAGTTCGGGGTCGACTCTCCTGTGGCCGGCCCAGATTTACCAACCGTTCTCACTCTCTTCATCGACTTTGCCAAGCCGGGACTCTCCACAGCCGAACAAGGCCACAGGGGCCGGATGGAACTGCTGTCGACGTCCTTTCGCGAGTATGAGCGTCGAATCCGCGAGCAAATGACGGAAATGTTTGCGCGTACCGGCTTCGAGGCCAAACGCGATATCGCTGGCATCGTACTCAATCGCTGGGGCCACGCCTTCGTCAATCCCCAACCGGGCTTCTTCTTCGGAGCCAATGGGAAGCCGGCACCGCGCGATGCGCTCCGCAACGCCCCGTTCGGCCGGATTGCGTTTTCTCATTCCGATCTGTCGGGCGCGAATGACCATCGGAACGCGTTCCTGGAATCGCATCGGGCCGTCGGCCAACTCCTCGATTGGGTATTGGTCTAGGAGTGGAGGTCTTTCACTCCAGGCGCCCTGGGGCGGCTCTCTTAAAAGCGAACCAGGGGAGAATACGCCGAGGCGTTTGTTATCTATCCCCTTCAGGGAATGGGAAGGTGGCTATATGGCTGTCCCAGGGTAGCGACTGGGCCGCAACCCTGGGCTGATTTAGGCATCCCCTTCGGGGGAAGAGACGCTTGGTTGCGTGAATCTCGATTAGCCGAACGCTTATTACGAATGCCTTCCGTTTTCTGCCGATTGTTTGCCAAGACATCATTTTGCTCGTGCTCTTAATCGATGGGTCGGAGGAAAGCCGAGCAAGAGCAGGAGCAAGAGTACGAGCACGAATGCAAATGAAATGCATGATCGTATTGGACTTCGTTAGGGCCCAAGGGGCGCAATGTCCTTGCCGATTGCCCCTTCCAGGTCCGTGAGGGCGATGAAGTAGTCCCTTTGTGCTGCCACATAACTCATTTGTGCTTCAAGAAATAGACGCTCCTGGTTAATCACATCCAGGAGGCGTAACTCGCCCAGACGGTGAGCCAGTTGAACGATCTGAAAACTCTCTCGGCTCTCCGGGAGAACATTTTCAGTGAACACTTCTAAGCTGCGTCGCGCGGCTTGGAAGCGCTGGTAAGCCAGCAACACATCACGCCGCACCGCTTGCTCCAGCGACATGCGTTCCGAGTGGGCTCGTGCGCGCAGAGAAACCGCCTCAGCGATGTTGCCTTGTTGCCGGTTGAAAAGCGGCAGCGGAATCGAGATGCCAAAGCTAAGCAACTTATCCCGGTCCACGATTCTTTCTTCCGGTTTAAGCAACCCTTCGATGATGTTCTTCTCTGGCGTGTAGCGCACCGAGGCACTGATGTTTGGAAAAGCTTCAGCCTTTGCCAGCTCGATTCCAGATTCCGCCATGGCTTCTCGCTCTTTGGCGGCTCGGAGGTCAGGACGTATTTTGAGCGCCATCTCTACTGCAGTCTGCTGGCTGATGCCAACGTCTTCAGGCAGGAGATTCTTCCTCAGTACCAGGGGATCTTCAGGCGAGAATCCTACTAATGTCTTGATTTGCAACAAAAGTCCTGACAGTTGATTTTCTGCCTGGAGCCGCTGGGCCTCAAATTGATTCGTGGTCACCTGTAGAAGACGATGGTCGAGCCTGGAGGCATCGCCAGCTTTCAGCCGCGTCTCCATGATGTGTGTCATCTGTTGATTTAACCTTCCAATTTGTTCGAGTTCCTCCAATTGAGCTGCGGCCGCCACGGCTTGTCCAAACAGTGTCCGCACCCGAATCGTCAGTTGGCGCTCGACCTCTGCGACCTGGGCTCTGGTCAACTCGGCAAACGCTTGAGCCACCTGAATGCGCCTGGCCCGTTTACCACCAAGTTCAAAGGGCTGCGAGAAAGAGCTGCTGTTTCTGCGCTCTCCCTCGTTGGCAAAGGGAACATCATCAGAGTGCTCGATGTCGAAGGTTGGATTCGGCCTCAACCGAGCCTGAGCCAGGCGTGCATCGGCCTGACCGAGCTGTGTTCGAACTGCTTCCAGCTCTTTGTTTCGCGCCTGCATGACTTGGAGCAACTCTTGAAGCGCCAATCCTCCGGTCTCGCTGACATACTGCGTCGCGATCGAAGAAGGCTCTGTTGTTTGTTTTGTGATTTCTTCGCCGGCCGTTGCACGCGTCTGAGCAGTGAGTTGATCCAGCGGAGGTGCTGAGAGGCTTATCCAAAGGAATAATACACCCCGCTTCTTGCCAAGTATTAGGCGCTTCTTAAGACGACTCTTGCCCAATGTGATCTTCACAGTCATTTCTCCTCAGAAAATCCCGTTCCATACCTCAAATAAAGCACAGGCAACACGACCAAATTTAGAAGCGTGGAAGAAAAAAGTCCGCCTAAGATGACCACTGCCATGGGTTCTTCCAACTCGCGTCCGGGCTTGCCGGCGCTGATCGCCAGTGGCAACAGCCCCAAACCGGCAGTCAGTGCCGTCATCAATATGGGAGAGATTCGTTCCAGGGCTCCCCGGATCACTAATCCGCGCCCGAACGGCATTGCCTCCTCCCTTAGGAGATGGTTATAGTGGCTAATCAACATGATCCCATTCCGAGTGGCGATACCGAAAAGCGTCACAAACCCGATGAGTGAGGCCACCGACAGTTCACCTTCGCTGGCGATGAACACTGCGGCAATCCCGCCGATCAGCGCCAGAGGCAGGTTGGCCATCACGAGGAATGACTGCTTGACGGAGCGAAACGCCAGGAAGAGGAGGAGAAAAATACCCACGACGGCGGCACCACTGAGCAGTACGATCTGGCGCCGCGCTGTGGATTGGGCCTCGTACTCGCCGCCGTATACGATGTAGTACCCAACCGGCAAGCGGACTTTTTGGCTGATGCGCTGCTTGATGGCTGAGACCACGTCGGTCAGACTTCCCTGGCTGACGTTGCACGAAACGACCGTTCGGCGTTGTGCGTTTTCGCGGTTGATCGTGCTTGGACCGTTGATGACTTTGATCTCAGAGAGCGCGCCCAACGGTACCTTTCCACCTACCGGCGTATCCACTAGCGTCTGACGCATGGTTTGCACGTCTCTGGCTACAGCAGGTGGGTAGCGCACTACGATAGGAAATGATTTCTGTTGCTCAAAGACATCGGAGACCTTCGTGCCAAAGAAAGCCGTCCGAATCATCTCGGCCAAATCTGAACTGTTCAGGCCATACCGAGCCAGCGCCTCACGATTGAACTTCACCCGGACCTTCGGCACGCCCGTTTGCTGTTCGAGGTTAAGATCTACCACGCCCGGCACTTCCGCCATGACCTTCTGAATTTCTATACCCTTCTCCTGCAACACGTCGAGATCGGGACCAAAGAGCTTATCCACGATGGTGGCTGTTGCTCCCGACAGAACCTCCTCGATGCGTTCGGAGATGAACTGCTTGATACCGAAGCTGAAGCCCTGGATATCCTTCAGTTTGTGGCGAACATCGGCAATCACTTCCTCTCGCCTCCGATCGCTCTCTTTCAAATTTACATGCAGTTCATTGAAATGGGTTCCAAAGGTGTCTTCTCCCAGCTCCGCTCGGCCAGCCTGTTGCGCGACTTTGACAACCTCCGGCACTTGGGCCAAACGTTGCTGTGCGATGGCTCCGATCCGAAGCGATTCTTCAAGGGACGTCCCCGGGGCGCCGATCATGCTGATGATCAAATTGCCCTCGTTGAATTCGGGTAGGAACTCACCCCCCAGAAAAGGCAGAGCCGCAAGCGCACAGGCCAGCAGTGCCAACGAAAGGCCCATCACTGTGCGGGGGTGATCCAGCACGGGATTGAGAATACGTTGATAGAATCGCTTGAGGAAGCGCACCGTAAGGCTCTCCTCTGATTTCGTCGCAGCTTGTGGTAACAAGAAATAGCAGAGCGCGGGATGATATAGGCATAACCCAGGGGTGAGAAGATCCTTCCTGCCAGTCCTGAAAGAGAGAAGATGGGCAGGAAGACCAGAGCCACAATCACCGTGGCAAACACCACCGAACTCCGCACCTCGCAAGAGGCCTGATAGATGACGGATAGGGCGGGATCCGGAGTGGCCTTCAAACGATTTTCCCGCAATCGACGATACACGTTTTCGACATCAATGATGGCGTCGTCCACGAGTTCACCAATAGCTATGGCTAGCCCGCCAAGCGTCATGGTGTTAATGGTTCCACCCAGCCAACGAAGGACGACAATCGCCACCAGCAAGGAGAGCGGAATGGCCGTCAAGCTGATCAAACCCGTCCTCCAACTAAAGAGGAAGAATACCAGGACCAGGACCACCAACAACCCGCCCTGAAGCATGGCCCCGTTGATATTCGAGATCGCACGCTCTATAAACGTGGCTTGTCGAAAGATCTCTGGGTCCATAACCACGTCTGGGGGTAAGGCCGAACGCAGGCTATCCAGGGCAGCCTCGACCTCTTTGGTGGTTGCCAGCGTGTTGGCCCAGGGTTGCTTAAGCACGATAACGATCACGCTCGGCTTGCCGAAAGTGGAAGCATCGCCGAACTTGTAACCAGGACCGAAGCGCACTGAGGCCACTTGTTTGATGTGCACAGGCAGGTTTCCTTTGAGCGCCACGACGGCGTTTTCCAGATCTTCCAGCGAACGCACTCTTCCCTCACCCTGAATGACCATCGTCTGCCCTGCCGTATCCTGAAAACCGGCGCCAGCGTTTTGATTGGCGCGCTGGGCCGCCCGCATCACTTCGGCCAGTGTCAGGCGGTAGTCTTTGAGCTTGGCGGGATCCACAATCACCTGGTATTGTTTTGCTTCCCCGCCAAAGATCGTGACTTGCGAAACGCCCGGCACCGCCAGCAAACGCGGCCGCAGGGTCCAATCGGCCAGAGTGCGCAAGTCCATCGGCGAAGTCTTCTCCGAGGTTAGGCTGATTCGCAATAACGTGCCCACTGGAGGACTGATGGCCATCATTTGGGGTTCATTGGCGACCTCAGGCAATCGCGCACGGGCCAGCTGCAACTTCTCACTCACCAGTTGCCGTGCCCGAAAAATGTCGGTTCCCGCTTCGAAGACGCAGGTGACGACCGACAGACCGACCGCTGAGGAGGAGCGGATCGTTTCCAAATCGCTCGTGCCGTTAAGGGCTGATTCGAGAGGCAGCGAGACCAGTTGTTCAACTTCTTCCGGCGAAAGACCGGGCGCTTCGGTTTGAATGATCACCTGCGGCGGTGCAAAATCAGGAAAAACATCCAGAGGGGCCTGGCTTGCCGTATGCACTCCAAAAACAATCAAGAGTACGCCCAGCGCCAGCACCACCAGTCGGTTACGTAGCGACCACAGGATAACCTGATTGAGCATCAGCGCTTCTCGACCTCTGCTTCTGTTGGGATCTGGTTTTTGAGAGCCTCGCTACGCACGGTCCCGGCGCCGACGGTAACCACTTTCTCACCCTCCTTAAGACCTTGGGTCACGGCGATGTTCTCGCCGTTTCGCTGACTCGTAACGATCCGCCGAAGCTGATAGACGCCCCTTTCAGTTTCGACATAAACGGCTGGCTGACCTTCGATTGAGAGTAATGCCGAGACCGGAATCAGCGGTACCCTGGCGCTAGGTCCCGTGGGGATCCCCGCCTCCGCTGTCATCCCTGTTGTGAGGCTGCCATCAGGGTTATTAGCCTCAAAGACGGCCGTGAGCGTACGATTGGCAGGGTCTACCAGGCTGCCGATTGTGATCCGCTTAGCCGTATAGGTTCTTCCCGGACTTGCGGGCGTCGTGAATTCGATGCTTTTTGTGCGGCGTATTAACGAGAGGTCGCTTTCGTGGAGGGTTACCTCCACCCACAAGCGACTCAAGTCAACGATCGTCATCAAGCTGTGGGTTGGATCAGTCTGTTGCCCAGCCGTAAGATCAGCGGCGACGACGGTACCCGATATCGGCGCGAGAATCGGGAGGCGGCGCGGCCGACTGTTTTGCTGTGACAGGATGGCCTCGTACTGCGCTTTGGCGTGTCTCGCACCATCCAAGCGCGACTCGGCTTGTTTCAATTCGAACTCCGCGGCCTGCACTTGTTTGAGAGGGATCGCCCCTCCTTCATAAAGTTGCCGAGAACGATCCAACTCCGTCTGGCGAAGCTGAATCTCGTGTTGCGCCTGTTCGAAAGCTGATTGAAGCTGGGCTTGGGTGGCGGCGAATTGTACCTGCTCCGAGGCGGTGACAAACTGTTCGACTTCGGCCAGCACCTGGCTTTTGCTCACCGCGCTACCAACGTGCGGAAGTCTGGCGGGATCG
>QHZQ01000240.1:16144-19969 GCA_003224725.1 Acidobacteriota bacterium
AAAAAATTTGCGCCTCCCCGCCCGCCCGGGCCACCACGCGCCCGATCGCCGCTACGGTCGGAGCCAGCTTTTGTATAAGGACAGTCTCTCTTTGGAGACCGTTCGCCTGAACCTGTTCCGGCGTCAGATGAATCGAGCCGTCAGAGGCGACAGGACTCCTGGGTTGCGTGCTTGGGCCTGCCTTGGGTTCCGGCCCAGTTTCGGTCTTGCACGCCGTGGACAAGCTCCAGAGTAAAATGAGTATGGCCTGCGTGAGTTCTCGGTTTCGCAACCCCTGCCCCTCGCTTTCCCTGTACTACCAACGATAGTATTTGAAGCCAGAAAACCAGTCCCATCTCAGAGCAGTGACTCGTTGAAATCTCAGTCCAGGAAAGGGAACAAGCGCTCCATGACGGCATGAACCTTGATCAAAAAGTGAGGCATGAGAGCCGCGTAGGTCAAGGCAGCCAGCGACAGGCAGAGACAACCCTGAGCCAGGGCGTTCGAGATCAACTCCCCGCGGGGGCAGGTTAGGCAGCCTGCTTCTGCGATCTGGGCGAGCCGGCGAACTCGCCAGGCCAGCCCTCCTGGATCATCACCAAGCAAGAAGGCTCCAACCGGCAGTGTCAGTTTGGGTTCTTCGGGTATCATCCGGGCAATCTTGACCAGGGCCGACGCCAGGTCAAGTGCGGTCGAGCTACCTTGGGTGGCCGCGTACTCGTCCAGGCACGATCAAGAGATCGACCCCACGGGACCATGGCCAGTAAATCGCGGCATCCGCGGATGAGGATGCGCTTGAGGTTATCGCGTGCCGAGAGATGCCCGATCTCGTGCTCCATAGCCGCCAGGATTTCTGTTCGATCCAGAGAATCAAAGATTCGCTTGGAAACAAACAATTGTGGCCGAAGGGTTCCAACGACGGCAATGATTGGGAAAGGGTGGGGCAGGCAGTAGGCTTGCCGTACCGACATTCCATCAACACGAATAGCCTCGGCGTGGCTCATCCAATCAGCCACCAAGCGCTTAGTAGCACGCCACGAGAGGAGCGAGCGCCAAAAGGCCAGGACAATGCCGGAAGCCGAGACCGCTGCAATAACGACAAGTTTGGTATTTATTACCTCATCTGCCGGCCGCGGCTCATAGAGAATATAGGAGGGGACAAAGAGGACAACGACCCCGACCAGGGTGGCAGCCGCAGGGAAGATGCGAAGTGTGAAGAGCAACCTGGAGCGCGCTGTCGCCGACCAGTTCAGCGTCCACCGTGAAATGCCATGCCATAGCGCCGTAGCCAGCGCAGAAGCCATCAGGTTGCTGGTTAGAAGCACCGCCAGTGCGAGGCAAACGACCAGCAAAGAGTACATTCCGGTCACTCCTTCTGCAGTTGTTTACGCTTTTCTTTCACGAGCCGGTCAAGCTCGTCCAGCAGTTTGCGGTCGTGCTCGCTCACGGCTTCAACGATGCAGGCCAGCACAGGCCCGGTACCGTGGCCGAGCAAACCGTCAATCATGTCCTTGGCCATACCTGTTTTGAACTCCTCCGGCGAAACACGAGCCCGATAGTAAAACGCCCGGCCATCTTTGCGGCGGTTGAGCAGACCTTTCTTATAGAGGCGGTCCAGTGTCGTCATCAGTGTCGTATAGGCCGCACGCTCACCGAAAGCAAAATGCACCTCACGCACATTGGTCTCCCCGCGCCGCCAAATCTCCTCCATCACCTGGCGTTCCAGTTTGCCGAGTGCCAATCCAACCACTTCCCGCGGCCGCCGAAAACCCCTTAGAGTGAAACTGGGTATCTTCATAGCTGAGAACCTACACGATTCGGTCTACTACTGTCAATAGTATTACGATGGAACTCGCACTCGTTAGTTAGGGAGGGCGGTTGAGGGACGCGGTCTTGGTAGCATCGGCGAGCGCCTTTTTGAGCGACCGCCGTCGCTCACCGTGGGTCGGCGACGGAGCGCCAAAAAGGTGGCCCTTCGGGCAGCAGAAAACAAACGGCCTCCAGCCAACGGCGACGGCGTTTCTGAACAAACAGGGTTGGATTTGCCATTTTCCACGTGTGCCACTCTAACTAACCAAGGGCTCTGGACCTTGATATCCCTGGCTCCGCAAGCCACTGCACCGCTGGTTGCGACCAGAAGTCAGGAGTCAGAATGGCTGAGTGTTTTGTCCAAGTCCCGCTAGGGGCGAAATATTAGTAGCCCAGGGTGGAGCGCCAGCGGAACCCTGGGTTTGCGTGCCCATTCCTACTCTTCTCCCTCTCCCCGCACAGGCGGGGAGAGCATGGGAGCCTTGAGAAGGCTCCCTGGTGAGGGGCGGGAGTTGAGAAAACGAGAACAAAATTCCCGTTTCGCCGCGCATAACCGTCTAGACAGGGCCTCGCCCTTGATATCCCTGGTGGAACGCACGCTCCGTCGCGCGTTTTCCAGCGTGCAAAGAGTGCCCGCTCCACCTCGATCCAAAAAGCCGAGCACGACGACGAGAACGAGAACAACGACGATTCCATAAACGAGAAGAGAATTCTCGTTTCGATCCACATAACCGGCTAATTGATTTCTTGTACGACTTGAAAAACATTTCTTTTAAGTTTGCGGCTAAGCGCCTAACCCATTACGGAAACTCGGCTACGCGACTCAAGGTACTTTGTCTCGGAACAAGAGGGGAGCAAAATCGGCCAGGTTGCGTCGCCAGACCATCCAAGTGTGTGCACCCGGAGTTTCAATATCGGTGTGGCGGATCCCTTTGGACTTGAGCCAATCACGAAATTTGCGGTTGATGTCAATGAGGCGGTCATCCGTGCCGCAAGCGATCCAAAGCAGGCGTAACCCGAGGTTAGCCTTCTGGTGGAGGGTCGGAAACTCTGCGCTGAAGTCGTCACGAAGTCCGCCTGAACTGAAGGCGCCGATCCAGGCGAAACGGTGCAGCCCATTCAGGCCTACGTAGAGGGACTCTGCCCCACCCATCGAGAGTCCTGCGATAGCTCGAGCGTTGCGGTCTTTCGACACTCGATAGGCCTTCTCCACTTGCGGGATGACTTCAGTGAGCAGGGCATCACGAAATTTCTCGAAGTTCCGCTGGCGGAGGTTGGCATCGCGAAACGACGAGAGGCCTCGGGAGACGATCTCCGGGGCGCCATAGCCGAGGGGCATGACGACCAGCATGGGCTTAGCTTTCCGTTGCACGATCAGGTTGTCAAGAATCACGTGAGCGCGTCCGACAGCCGTCCATCCGCTGGCGTCATCGCTGAAGCCATGCAGGAGGTAGAACACCGGGTATAGCTGCCTGGCTTCGGGATCATAGCCGGGAGGGGTGTAGACGTAAAAATCCCGATCATCGCCTACGACTGTCGATCTGTAGAAGTGCCGGTGGAGAGCGCCATGTGGCGTGTTGCTGACCTCCCAGGGAAGAGAAGCCGGTCCGGGCACGTGCACGACACTCTGAGTATTGAGCAGGTTGGGTTTCATCAGGGGATTGGAAGGATCGATCAGAGCGACACCGTCGGCCACGAACGAATAACCGTAAAAATCCGGCTCCATCGGATCGGTGGTGACGCTCCAAACCCCCTGCTCGTCTTTCTGCATCGGCAGCGGGTCAGCGCCCTCGCGGGCGAGGGATACCCCTTTGGCGTTCGGAGCGTGGAACCGAAAGGTGACGCGATGGTCAGAGTGCACCTCCGGCGACTGCACGGGCTGAGGCGCCTGAGACGACTGAGTCAAACTGGGTGCGGAGGTGGCCGCGAGTAAAAAAAGGAGCAAAAACAGAAAGGTCCGCCTCATAACTCCGGCACTCCTTTCGCGAGCTGGGCTTTCAACCGAGATTCCCATACGGGATGCCCAGGAGGGGGGTG
>QHZQ01000241.1:0-1404 GCA_003224725.1 Acidobacteriota bacterium
GGGCTCGCGGTAGGTCACTCCGGACTGCCAGAGCAGCTTCCCGCTCGCACGCTCGAAGCACATCAATGTCCGGCGGTCTTGCTGCTTCAGGGCTTGGGTCACGAAGACACGGTTCCCCCAGACCACAGGCGTCGAATTACCCGGCTCGGGGAGCGGCACACGCCAGCGAACCTTATCGGTCTTGCTCCAGTGGGTCGAGATGGGATTATCGATCGAGACGCCGAGTCCGTCAGGCCCACGCCAGGAAGGCCAATTGGCCGCCAGCAGGAAGAGCGCAAGTTGGAGAAACATAGTAAAGCCTCCTGTTCTATCGCCGCCCAGCCACGGTCGATGGTCAGAATCCAGCCGTTCCCGTATTCTACCTCATCAACCATTGAACCGGGTAGAGGGAGCGCTCCTACGGGAAAAAGCATACAAGGTCGGCCCTCTTCAAAGATCGAGCCGACGCGTCAAGGTATTCATTTGCCCTGCGGGGGAACGTTCCCGTCCTGCTTCCGCGCCCACTCCTCGAATTAATGCCAACTTACTTTAGTACTCAAACCTCTTCCCCGATGGGGCGAGGGGAGAATAAACTGTAATCTATTAGTCCCTCTCCCTGGGGCGAGGGGTGAACGCTTGATAAGCGTTCACGAGGCCCGGTGAGGGGGTTGCAGCCGACGGAGCGAGGGTCTTCAGCGTCGATGGTGTTGTTCGATGCATAATTTGGGTTCTACAGGATAATCAGACCCCGCCGGACTCCAACTGTGACGGCTTCCGCGCGGCTCGAGGCGTTCAGCTTGTTAAAGATAGATGTGACATGGAACTTGACGGTGTGCTCAGAAATCTTGAGTCGCCAAGCGATTTCCTTGTTCCCCAGGCCCGCCGCCAGCAAATTCAGTATTTCGCTTTCACGTGGCGACAGTTGCTGCAAGACTGGATCGCTCGACGCACGGGATGGGGCGCCCGATGGTGTCACCAGGTGTTCCCATACATCAGGGTGGAGAACGAACAGTCCCGCCGCTGCCCCTTCGATGGCGGTTTGAATCTCCCTCGCGCTCGCCCCGGTGGGCAGAACCCCGCGAAGCGCGGAGTCTGCTGCCCGGATGGCCGCCAAGGCCACGCTGAATTCTGGTTCAGGCACCAGCACGACCTGCGCGACGGTTTTCGCGACCCAGTCCGGCAATCGTGATTCTTCCAGATCATCCAGGACCGAGAGTTCCAGCAGTACATCTGGCTGGGTATCTGCGAGTTGTTGGCTCAGGTCGGCTCTCCCCAGGCTGCTTCCGACCAGTTCCAGGGAGCGAGCCGAATTGACCAGTGCCTCGAGCCTGGCGAGTTCAACTCTAGAGTTGGCACAGACAAGCACTTTAATCAAGGTGTTCCCGGGCAGTTCCTGACGACAGATGAGGGGGGAATACAAAATCT
>QHZQ01000241.1:1474-6564 GCA_003224725.1 Acidobacteriota bacterium
CACTGGGCAAGGGGAGCTCAACGCGGCGCCGGACGTTCGCCCACGGCGATGACGATCTCCGCCAGTGTTCCACCGCGAATGAGTGACGCTTTCACGGGCTTGCCAATGTGCTCGCTGGCAAGGTAGGCCTGCACGTCGTCGATGTCTCGCACGGGAGTTGCATTGAGCGCCACAAGCACATCTCCAAGCATAGCACCCGCTCTCTCGGCAGGGCTCTCAGGCTCGACTCGCACAACCATGATGCCGGTCTCGCTCGGTAACTTCAGTGACTCGCGAAGCTTGTGCGGCAGTCGGACGGGCTGCATGCCGACGCCGAGATAGCCGTGCCCAATGTGTCCCTTTTTCTCGAGCTCTGCGGTTACCCGTTCGACCGTCGAAACAGGTATCACAACCGCTGCGTACCTGGACAGCGCGGACGTGCTAATGCCCAACACCCGCCCCTGATCGTCCACTGCTGGCCCGCCGGAAAGGTTGGGATGAAGGTTGCGGTCGAGGCGCACCGTGTGATCCAGCAGGCCGCCCCTCCAGGTTCGCCAGGCCGGCCCCACCACACCTACCAGCGCCAGGCTGGCTCTCGAGCCACCCTCCGACGTGCGACCCGCAGCCAGAACCCAATGCCCCACCTTCAGGGTTGTGACGTCACCGGTCTCTGCCACCGGTAGCTCCGGGCCTTCAAGCTTGAGGATTGCCAGGTCCGTGCTGGGATCGCGGCCAGCCAAAGTCGCGGCTGCGCTGCGGCCGCCTGGCAACGTGACTGTGATCTCGTCGTCACGCTCCAACGCGTGGTCAGTAGTGACGACGATTCCCGGTCGCCAGTGGACCCCACTTGCGGGGATACGCCGCCGGGCGTGCACCGCCACCACTGCGCCTCCCGCCTTTTCAACTGCGCTTGCTGACTCGTGGGAGAGTGCTCGCCACGTGCCTGAGACAAATGATTCGTGTTGCATCGATTCCTCCAAGGTTTCATTGTCCAGGCGGACCGCCCAGACAATCGCAAGCTTAGCATGGGCGAAGAGTCTGCACATCGCCCAAATGGCTAGGTAGGACCATGGAAAAGTTAGCGGGAATAATTCCGAAACACAGGGGTGGACGCACTCAACCTGATGGCGCAGGGAAATGATCGAGCGGCAGGATAGCAAGCTAGGGCTACTTGGTGGCGACGAAGTTCAAACTTCAGTCAAGTTTGTTAACATGCCGTCCTCACCCAGGGAGCTTTCTCAAAGCTCCCATGCCTCTCCCCTGGGGAGAGGGTGGCCGCAGGCCGGGTGAGGGGGCAGCTGCTTTAGGAGACCCGACGCTTGGCGGTAAGAGGTTGCTCGCTAGGCCGGCGGGAACTTTCAACCTGGAACCTTGAACTTTGAACCCGTTGGGGGCGCAGCAGCTTGGCACGATTGATCATGGGATGATTCCTCTTGTGGCCGTTGAAGGAGGTTCGAGAAGGCGGAGCGGGAGGGGCACATACCAGGAGCTAACTCCCAGAATGGTCACCACCAGGGACAAGCTGTAGAACATAAGGTCGTATGAACCCGTTTGCCGGAGCGTCTCAGCGAGCAGCAACGGGCCGATGGCCGACGCGAAGACAGTCATCATCTGCGCACAACCCTGAATTCGGCCCAGATGAGTTCGCCCAAACACCTGCCCCCAGGCTGAGAAAAATACGACCGTGACGACCCCACCTGAAACGCCCATTGCCACGCCATACAGCATCACATGAGTGTAAGTGCGGACCAGAGGAAGTCCGAAGACCGCAGCGGCCAGCACCGCCATTCCGGTCCCCATCAGCCGCTGGATCGGCCAGCGTGAAGCCAGCCAGCCGCCGCCGAAGTTAGCCAGTAGTCCCAGAAGTGTGCTGACTGCCAAAACCGTATGGTAGGTGGTTGCGTCGAAGCCGCGCTGTTCGAGAATCGACTGGTTGAACAGCGAGATTCCTGAATAGACCAGCCCGAAAATGGAGCTCGAGAGAGCAAAGACCCAGAATGCCGGGCTGGCTAACGCCTTCCCTAAGGTGAGGTCGCTGAGGCGGGGGTCGCTGTCTGCTGAACTGCCATCGACTCGCAGCCCCCATTCCTCCGGGTTGTTCCGCACGAGGAGCCACGCCAGCGGCGCCAGAACCACGAGCAGCGCCAGCCCTACTCCGAACCAGGCTGTGCGCCAGCCAAGCGTCAGCACCGCGTGGCCAACTCCGGGAAACGCGGCGATGAAACCGAGGCCGACTAGAAGCGAGTAAACACCCATCGCGAAGTTCAGCCGCCGGGCGAACCACTTTCCGACCAAAGCCAGGCTGACCACGGAAAGGGCACTCTGCCCAAAGCCGCGGGTCAGAGTGATGGTAATGCACAACGCAAGCAGGCCCACTGTGTGGCTCATAACCAGTACGGTACCGCCGAGGCTCAGCAGGACACCTGTCAGAACGATCCTGCATCCGAAATGGTCGGTCAGCCGACCAAAAGGGAGACAAAATACCGCGCCGGTCAGTGTCGCCCATAGGTTGATGCCGGCGTAGGTGACGCGGTCGATGTGGAGCTCCGCGATCAGCGGCTCGGTGACGAGCCCCAGACCCTGGGTCCTGCCCGGCAGCGTCCCAACCATCGCGAGGGCGGCAATTACAAGGTTCGCCCAGCCGTAATAGATCGATTGGCGGCTCGGCTCCACAGGACCAGCGGCGGTGAGTTTCGTGCCGGTGCTCATCCGGAACACTCCCTTGATGTGGCCGGTAGTGTTTCCCAGCCTGAAGCTTGAGCTGCTATTATAGACGAGGTCATTCTCCATGGCTAACGGGCAGTCATTGACGCTTTGGGCCATCCGAATTGCGACCACGTTCTATGTGGCGGCGCTTTCGCTCTATCTCGCCCGAGGAAACCGCCGATGGGAGGGACCATCCCGGCTCGCGTGGACTGCCGGCTGTATGTTCTACCTGGCCCACGTCTGGGGAGCCTTTCAGTTTTTCCACGGCTGGAGCCACCTGGCAGCCCACCGGGAGACCGCGCGCCGGACGGCGGAGTTGTTCGGCATAAACTGGGGCGGCGGGCTTTACTTCAACTATGTGTTCACCTTGGTTTGGCTAGTCGACACGCTCTGGTGGTGGAGGGGCTTTGACGCCTATCGAAATCGCCCGAATTGGCTCGGCACCGCGATTCACTCATTTCTCGCCTTCATGTTCTTCAACGCCACGGTGATCTTTGCGTCGGGGTTCGTCCGCTGGATCGGAACTGCCGCAACGATTGGATTGGTTCTGCTGTGGCTGAGAGTACGGACGATTGGAAATGTTTAATCGATTTCCCAGCCTCTTGGATTGTGCCTCCGTCATCAAGGCATATGGAAAGAATCCCTCTTGGATTTCGTAGCGGGAAGAATAGGTTCCCTTCTTGTGGATCGGCCCCTGTGCAGATGTTATCTGTGTTCGACAAAGCCTTGAATTCCCGTCGCTGTGGGACTCTGGCCCATGCGACATGAAAAACTAACAGATTTTCGAAAGCCATCCAAACCTCACCGAAATACGTCACTGTGTTCTTCAGTCGGGTGTACTTAGATTCGCCTTTTTGGATTCTGGATCAAACCAAATCATAGTACTCGCGAATGTCGACAGGAACCTCCAGCACCAGAGCAGTCCGGTTATCCAGTGCCTTTTCTACTGCCATTTTGGCTTCTGAGAGGTTCCTCGCCCGCTCCCCTTCAACCCCGAAACTATTGGCCGCCGATGCAAAGTCCGGGGGACGGAAGTTGACTCCGCAACTGGGAAAACCCCGCCGCTCCTGGGCAATCCGGATCAAACTCAAACTGCCGTCGATAAGGACCACCACGACGATGGGCAGACCGAGTTCCCGAATCAGGACCAGATCGTGGAGCATCATGAGCATCCCACCGTCTCCCACGACTGCCATTACCGCACGGTCAGGATATTCCAGTTGGGCAGCAACCGCTGCCGCAATGCCGTAACCCATACCTGAAAGCCCATTCGACATGAAAAACGTTCCAGGCTGATAGCACCGCCAGAACTGGCCCATCAGGAGCTTGTGAGAGCCAACATCACAGGTGACTATCCCGTTTCGTGGAAAGACAGAACGCAGCCCTTCGATTAATCCCAGCGGGGAGATGCTCTTTTCAGAAGGGCCAGGAGATCGATAGATCGTCCGGCGGTGGAATTGGAGAAGATCCTGGGGCCAGGCTTTGGATTCTGAAATCGAAGGGGTCAGCTGGTTTATCAGCAATGAAATCTCCCCAATTGCTTCCATTGGATGGTAGGCTCCCTCAGCCATGGACACTGAGTCAATGGCAACAATCTCCAGGTCAGCAAACCAGGTCTTGTCGCACTCAACCGGATCAAATCCAATCCCAAGGACAAGATCAGCGGCCCGCAGGGTGGCGATCATATCCTGATCAACGGCCATCCCGGTGGCCACACCGACAAAGAGAGGATGATCCTCCGGCATGATACCCTTAGCCTTTGGAGTGACCATGAAAGGGGCTTTCAGGGCATCTATGAGGCCCCACACGGCTGGTGCCGCAGAGGGCGGTGTCCCCAATCCGACCAGAACCAGGGGTCGTTGAGAGACCGCGATTCTGGCTTTGATTTCAGTTGAGGAGTGCATCGCATTACTTGTCGGGTCTGGAGGTTTGTTGCGGACCACGGGCTTGGAATTACAGTCTGCAAGGGCTACGTCACTCGGCAGGATAAGGTGAACAGGCCCTGGCCGCGGTGATGCGGCGAGCATAAGGCTGTCTCGGGTTAGTTCGCCTGTGTCGCGCTCTCCCACAGTGGTGGTCTCTTTGGTAATGGGAGTAAAGAGCGCAGCAAGGGCCAGACGCTGGTGAGTCATGGTGTTGAAGAGAGCCTTGGGAATCTGTGCAGTCACAGCCAGCAGCGGGCTACGATCGAGGAAGGCATTGGCTACGCCAGTCACCAGGTTGGTGGCTCCCGGTCCGAGAGTGGCAGCGCATACACCCGGGGTTCCCCGGATCTGGCCAATGACCTGCGCCATCAAAGCGGCGCTAGACTCATGACCTGTCAATAGGAAGCGCAGGCCTGCCCGCCGGCACGCGTCAAGGAACGCAACAATTTCGCCGCCAGGTAGACCAAACACGTATTGCAC
>QHZQ01000264.1 GCA_003224725.1 Acidobacteriota bacterium
GCATCTTGCTCGTGTGATGAAAGAGGCAGTAGCCAAAATCAATCAGAGCAATGAGGTCATGGAACGCCCATTTCAGCCAACAGATCTATAGTTTCGCTAACGGTTTTACCCAATTCTCTTGCGAGACCCTCAAGGGATAGTTTTCCCTCCGCATAGCGGCGTACCATCAGATAGTTCCACGCATAAGAGATGAGCTCTCTAGCAACGGTTGATTGATCCTTGTTGTCGCTGCTGGCGAGTGACTTGATCCTTTCAAGATCCTTCTCTTCTAATCGTATACTCATTACCGGCATGGTTAGTTCTGGGAAGTCCGCTCCAGACCATCCATTTCAATAAATGACCACCTCGCCGAGCATTCCATCAAGCAATTGGAACGACAACAACTGATTACCATTTTGGAAAGGCACCATTGGCGAGGCATTCGGCCAAGCCAGAAAAACAGGCTAGAATCGGAATCGTAAGGAGAGCTGCAGCTGGCGGGCTTGGTTGGCTGCAGAGGCCCGGCCAAAAAAAGGCGAGCTAAGCGTGCCAATGAAATTCTTAAAATTCACATGATTGAAGACATTGAAGGCATCTAGCCCTACTTCTAACTCGCGCCTGGACTCCTTTTGCAATCGAATTTTCTTGGATAAGCGCACATCAACGTTAGCAGATCCGGGTCCGTGTCCGGTGTTGCGTCCAACTCCTGGCGGGCGGTCATTTGCAACCGTGTCCTGATTGTCATCGAAGCCCGTCGTGATATTGAACGGCAGGCTCGAGGAGAGGCTAACAATCCCGCTAAGCCTAACGGTCAATGGTAGTCTATAGATCGCTGCGAGGCTAAACCGATGGCGCCGGTCGAAATCAGCTGGACCGCGCTCGCTACGCAAATCATAGTTGTCAGCAGGGAGGGAAAACAACCCTCCGGTGTCGTTCGTGGTCCGCGATAGCCTGTATTGCAACAACAAGTCCAATCGGTGTCGTAATTGGCTCTGAAACATGACGGTCAGGCTACGACTGCCTGAGCTTCCTGAGGACTCGAACTGGTCAATGTTAATGAAGTTCGGATCCGGCCGTATTTCCCCTCCAGCAATTGGAGCGTTAACATTTCGCGTCCGATAGAGCTTCACCCCTCGGATCGTCGCATACTCAACGGTCAGATAGTGTCCACTGCCTAGCTTTCGTTCGATACTGAGGCTTTCCTGTATCACATAGGGGGTGCGGATATCCGGAGCGATGCGGACGACACTAGGGACTGCAAGGTTCATGGTTGCGCCGGGGTCAAAGCGCAATGGAAACGCTGGATTTGAAAGCACCAACTGGCGAATGCGGAATCCATCGTAAAGAAGACGTTGGATTTGCATGACCTCGGGCTGGCGCTCATAAAAAACCCCCACGCCAACACGCAAAACGGTCTGCCGACCTCCTGGTGAATAAGCGAAGGCTAAACGAGGAGCGACATTGTTAGAATCGTTTAATAAGTTCGACTGCAGCTCCTGGCGCAATCCAAGCGACAGAGAGAGATTTGGCCGCAATTGGATTTCATCCTGAACAAAAGCGAAGAATTCATGTTGTCGGAAGAAAACGCTTGGGTCTCCTTGATTAACTGTGAACAGGAAGGGGCGACCTTCAGTGAAAGCCGTTAGGCTGGAGAACGTAAAAGTGCCTCCAAAATTGGAGGCATCCCGAGCGCGAAAGAATCTCGGCCTTGCTCCACCTCCGAATCGAAACGTGTGAGCGCCTTTGCTGAGAGCGACGAGGTCCTGGAGATCTGCAGTCCTCTCTGTTTTATGTTGAGAAACCTGCGCACCACCGGTGCTAAAGGCGTCCAGGACGATGACGGCTGGCCGATCCGAGAGACCGCCTGTCTCCTGAGTGTCCTCCTTAAGGACGAAACGGACCTCATTTAAGAGACTAGAGGAGAAAATAGCCCTAGCGAGAATCTTAATTTCATTCTTGTGATGAAATAAGTTGGTTGCCCGTTCGGATAGATTAAACTCCCCGACCCCTTGATTTTCCCGAGTTCTGTTTTTGAATTGGTACCCAACCGTCAGGGTCTGCGTAGGCTTTAACTTGAAATCCAGCCGTCCGAACAGGAAGGTATTCCTCTCAGGAATTCTAAGATTCTGCACCAAGTTTCCGGTAGGTGTCTCGGCGTTAATAATGGCGCTCTCGTTGTTGAGATAATATCGACCCGCCAGCAACAGAGCCACTTTCTGGCCCAGTGGGCCATCGAGGTCAAACTCGGCAACTGCTCGCTGCAAGGGCGGTCGGACTATGGCAAAGGCATTGCGCGCATCCAGTGTGCCGGTGTGAACCAGTAGGGAAAGGTCCCCCCGAAAATGGTGATAGGATCCGTGTCTAGTGGTCACTTCAATTCGTCCCTTTCCTAGTCGCCCGAACTCAGCCGAGTACGGGTTCTTATTGACATAAACCCTCTTGATGCTCGTGGTAGGGACCTCCAAGGCACTGCTCTCAACTCCGTCGACGATAATCTTTGGACCGCCTGTGCCTAATGCTGCAGGGTCAAGGAAGAGGGAAGGGACCGCCAGGGGATCACCGTTTGGCACCGGGAGATTCCGAAACCAATGTTGACTCAGTTCAATCACATCAATGTTTTGTTCCGCGGCGGGAGAGGAGAGAAGCTTACCGGTCACGGTTACCTCGTCCCGGATTTCGGACAGTTCCAGACGGAGGCGGATGGGATGAGAGGATGGCGTGCCGACTAAGACGGGCACGTGGACCTCTTCAAAGCCCTTCGCGGTAACTGAAAGGATGTAATCGCCGCCGGGCAGAGTGGTAAAAGTAAATTCTCCTACTTCATTGGTTGTCGTCTCAAAATTCTCATGGGTCGTTTTGTTGTCTAGCTTCACCTCAGCACCGGGTACGGGTTCACGATTGGGGTCCTCGACCACTCCTCGAAAGACCTCGGTGTTTGGATCTCGTGCAGCGATCAAAAGGCTTGGAAGAAATAAAACGAGAGTTAGCAAACAAGTTATTTCCTGCCTGAACTGCATTCTTGGCTGCCTCAATTAGATCAAAGAGTGAAAAAGTGCTTCTCCTGCTAATCTGTCCGGTTAAATCCTGTGGCAGCCGACGATCATGAAGGGTCTCGCTCCGCAAGAACATAGCCATCGCCGGTGCATAAGGGCCGGCACAGAAGCCAAAAGGCTCATCACATGAACCGCTGAGCCTCCTGTAACAGAGTAGTTGCCATCCTTCGCCAAGCTTGAGGTCGCTGCACCATGGCTACAATATAGGCCAACTTGACGTAGGCTACGGCCTGATGAAAACGGACCCGAGCAGCAGAATAATCCCCAGCTCCTGACTTATACGAGGCCTGGAAACGGTCAGCCAGATGGTCGAACTCAACCAGGGTGCCGAAGAACTTCAGCCCGAGAAATCGGACATGAGCCACAAAGTGGGCCACGTCGAAGGCCGGATCGTACTGGCAAAACTCGTCAAAATCCAATCCCGTGATTTTCTCCTCGTTAACCAGGAGATGGTCTGGTGAGAAGTCACGGTGCGTGGGCGTCAACTCCTGGTCTGGCACGGTTAGGGCTTTCTCTTTCAGGCGGGCTAAGACATGAACGAACAAAGGATCGGTTTCAGGGCAAACTTCCGTCACAGACTGCTTCCATTGCGTGAGCGTGTGTAAATGATGACTGAAATGATAACGCCGACCGCCCTGGACGCCACAACTATGCAGCTTGAGCAGCCACTGGGCTGCCCGATCCATTGCCTGCGATACATCTCTTTGAGCGAGGAGTTGACTTCGAAGTGACTCGCCTCTAGCCCAATCGAGAACCAGGAGCTTCAGAGCGGGCTCGTAGGCCAGAGGGCGGGGAACAGTCAAATGGCCGCTTGCGAACCCATGACTCCAGAGTTCTCGCACGGTCTGATAGACCTTGGCTCCATGATCGCTGGAGTATAACTTGGTAATAATGTGCCGGCGTTCGATGTGGTCGCCTCGGCCACCTCCCAAAAGCAGCTCAACCTCGACGATGTAGCGTCTACCAGGTGCGTGCCGGAGAATATCAACACGACTCTCCAGGAGCCGCGAGTCGCTGTCCAGCGAATCGACTAGCAGGGACATCACTACCTCAACCAGCTGTGCTGGCCTGCGAAGCAATGCCGAGCCAGGGATCGCCGGGTCGTGCGGAACCGGGGAGGATCTATTCCGCCCACTCCTTTTGGCAGCTTGAAGAATGTCTCGCATCAATGTGCCCTCGCCAGATCATCCACCCCGATCACAGGTGCCTGTCCTTGGAACTGAAGCTTATAGAGTTCAGCGTAGCGGCCGCAGACCTGGAGCAGCTCGTGATGCGTGCCTCTTTCCACTATCTGTCCCCGTTCGATAACCAGAACAACGTTTGCCCGGCTGATGGTAGTCAATCG
The DNA here is from genome assembly GCA_003224725.1 of Acidobacteriota bacterium. Lineage (GTDB taxonomy): Bacteria > Acidobacteriota > Terriglobia > Versatilivoradales > Versatilivoraceae > QHZQ01. Next base: position 4,378 of record QHZQ01000264.1, read on the forward strand.
ATGAGCTATGACAATAGCAGCGCGACCCGTGATCAAGTGAGTCAGGCCCTCCATCACTAGCGCCTCAGAACTCGCATCAAGTCCTGTGGTCGGCTCATCCAGCAGGACGATCGGCGCATTGCGAATGATCGCCCTGGCAATGGCTAGACGTTGACGTTGGCCGCCCGATAGGGTCACCCCACGTTCGCCCACAATCGTATCGTAACCCTTTGGCAATCTTTCAATGAACTCGTGAGCATTTGCCGTACTGGCAGCCGCGATGATTTCCTCTTGGGTGGCCTCAGGCCTTCCGTAGGCGATGTTGTCGCGCACGGTCCCATGAAAGAGGACAGTCTCCTGAAGCACGAGGCTGATCCGACTGCGAAGCGAGCCGAGGGTGTATCCACGAATGTCCTGGCCATCGATTCGAACTGAGCCGTGGTCCGGATCGTGGAATCGTGGGATGAGGCTTATCAGCGTTGTTTTCCCGGCCCCGGTCGAGCCCACCAGGGCGACAACTTGACCCGGCTCAGCGGTGAAGGTAATGTTTTTGACAACGGGCTCTCCTGCCCGGTAAGCGAAAAAGACATTCTCGAACTCAATTCTGCCGCAAAACCTCGGCGCCATCTTCGCGCCAGGCAAATCCTCAACCGTCCGCGCCGTCTCTAGGACACCAAAAATGCGCTCCAGCCCAGCCCCCGCTCGAGCCAATATGTCCATTTGCTTGGATAATTCACGCATTGGCCTATACAGGCGGCTCAGGTAAGCCAGGAAGACAAGGAGCGCGCCGGGCATCAAGCTGCCAGTCAACACCTGTCGAGTCCCATACCAGAGCACGAGCACCGTTCCGGCCGTAACCAGCAGTTCAACNNNTTGGAGAGTACGGGCACGAATGCCAGCCGATACCCGCTGCTGGTTCTGGCGCTCAAAACGGGCCTGCTCGTAGTCTTCACGCGTAAAGGCCTGGACCACACGAATCGACGAGAGCACTTCGTGGGCCACAGACGCAACCACACCCTCCAGTCGCCGGATATCGCGCGACGCATTCTTGATCTGCCGCGTAAACCAGAAGATAACAACAAACAGGAGTGGAGTAATGCTTAGCGCGAGCAAGGCAAAACGCCAGTCAATCGACAACATGATGGCGACCATGCCGACCAGGGACAGGCTGTTGACGACAAGACCGACCAGCGCCGACTCGATCAATTCTCGGACTGTCTGAATATCCCCGGTCAAGGTACTCATGAGGTCCCCCATCCTGCGTTCGTCGTGATAGGCTAGGGACAGGCGCTGGATATGCCAGTAAAGCTGTCGCCTCAGGTCGTGCAATATCCAATGACCAATGCGAGGCATGGACAAATCCTGCATTAATGAAGAGCCGGCGTTGAGCAAGGCGATGCCAAGGGTGGCAGATAGGACGAAATAAAGGAGGCCTGGGCTGTCCTGGCCAAAGACCATCGTGACCCAACGGGCGACTGCTGACGGTAGGGGTTTGCTGCTGAAGACATGGTCGAACAGTAGCTTGAGGGGCCATGGCTGCAGAAGGTCGGCAACCGTCTCACCTAATGCCCCGACAATCGCCAACGCTAGGAAGGCCCGATAGGGCTTTAGAAGTCTTACCAACTTGAATCCCAATGACATTGTTCCTTTAACCTTAACCTTCCAGTATACGAAGGCCTTCCTCCAGCATCGCCTCAATTTTCTCGCGCCAATGAGGAACCCGGTGAGCGAGGTTGTATTTGGCAAGTTGGAGGCAAGTGGCTGCCTTATAGAACGGAAGGCGTGACCCTACGTCCAGACGACCGGTGGCCATGTATGTCTTTAGAAATACTTCCGCAGCGAAATCCAGCGCTCGGATCGAGCCGAGCCGGCCCAACCCCAGCCGGTGAAGCGATATGATAAATCTGGCCACGTCGCGGCTGGGGTCTGCTAAGTCGTAACCGTCCCAATCAAACACGACCGTGCGGTCCCCGGCCAGGATGACCTGGCCTGGACTATAACTGCCGTGGCCAGCACACATCTCCATGCCGCCTAGCCCCGAGGCCCGACACTCTAGACCCTGAAACAGTCGGGCCACTTTACCAGTAAAGGGCTCGCCCAGTTGGGCGAGCCGCCACGACCATCGCTCCATAGAAATCAAGTGGTTGTTCACGTCAAAGACTCGCTCTACCCTGGGACCTCGGGCGTGGAATCTTGCCAACCACCGCGCGCACCGCTCGGCCGCTAGGGCCCAATCACGCTCATTCTGCGCCAAGAAAAAATCCTCGGCCCGTCGGCCCTGGACCCTTTCTTGTAGTAGAAGGGATAGCGGTGAAAGAAAGGCTATCGGCTGTGGGATCGAGAACTCTTCGCCCTGACCAAAGCCAGCCCGTCGAATCCCTTCCATGGCGCTATACACATCCGAGCGGTCAGTAACGTAGACCTTGCCGATCAGATATTTCCACAAGTGTACAGCGGCTCCCCTTGTGATATGTCAGCACACGGATTTGAACCTCCTGTAATGCGCCCCATAGCCACGGCGGAGACGAAAATATATCCAGGTGCTTGCCTAGCTCAAGCGGATTAAGCACCACCGAAAGGGTCGGAATACCCGGATCCACAAAGTGGTTGAATGCCTCAGACAATTTTTCGTTCCTCTTTATGCAAAGTGACAGCCGAAGTTTGGCTTATGAGATCTTCGACCCAATGTATTACCTGGAGGGCATTGTTCCTCCAGGTATGGTCCCTGCAAGCCGCACTGGCTCTTTCCCCCAGGCCTAAGCGCAGTGTCACATCGTGTCGAATTCGCCGCAGGCACCCCAACAGTCCAGCGAGGTCGCCTGGATCAAACAGCAGGCCCGTTACGCCGTCAACGATGACCTGTTCCACCTGTCCCACCCGGCTGGCGACGATGGCTCGACCCGTAGCCATGTACTCGAAGAGCTTGAGAGGTGAGTAGTAGAACTCACCGAGAGCGGGATAAGGGGCCACAGCGACATTCATTGCGCCAAGGTAATCGGGCATCTCCGTGTGGGCCACTGCACCTGTGAACGTCACCGCCTCCTGCAATCCTCGCTTCTTGACTTCATCCTGCAAGGATCGTCTTAAGGGTCCATCCCCGGCGAGTAGCAGATGAGTTGCCGGATCTCCCTGATGCAGCACCTGAAATGCGTCCAGCAAGAAGTCGACACCGTGCCATGGTTTAAAGGTGCCCACGAAGCCCAGGACAAAGTAACCATCGAGCTTAAAGAGTTTTCGGACCCGCTCGCCGTTAACATCCGCACGAAACCGAGACGTATTTACGGCGTTTGGAAGAATATGGACTCGCTCAGCCGCCACTCCGGTTTCACGCACGTGCTTGCACAGCCATTCCGAAACCGTAACCAAGAGAGTGGCCCCACGCCAGAGGCCGTGCTCGATTCGGCGTGCCAGCGTCGGACAGGTTAAGCCACGAAATCGCTGTTGTTCGTAAGTCAGCGGCGCGTTCACCTCGAGCACTAGGGGGATGGAACGATGTTTCGCCAGCCACGCTCCTGCGATTCCCCAAAGGCTGTAACGCTCGTAGATCATATCTGGCGACCGTTCCCGGGCAACGGCTCTGGCTGTTGTGGCAAACGTCAGATTGTGCAGGGCCCGGACAAGGTCCGGATGGTGTCGAGCGGTGCGGCCTGCCAGTCGGTTGGCTTCGCGTATACCTCGGGCAATGGTGCGGTTCCACTCGGCCAGGGGACAGGCACGCACCGTCGCCTGCAAATCTTCGATACTGGCTGCGTCGCTTATGGAACTACAGACGACCGTTACCTGGTGGCCGAGATCGGCCAGGGCGCGAACCAGGGAACGTACATGGATCGAGCTGCCGGTTGGAGCCGACAGATCAATGCCAGGATCACTGCAAAGGTAGAGTATCTTCATTGGCCACTGCGTGCTGAAAAAGATCCAGCAATTGTTGGGAGCTGCGCTCGATAGTGAAGCACGCCTCGACCTTGGCTCGGGCGGCAAGGGCCAAGCGTTGCCGTAATTCTGGATCAGTCAGAAGCCGATCGAGAGCATCCGCAAGCATGAACGGATTATTGGGGGAAACAAGCAGGCCTTCACGCTGGCCGTCGATTAGCTCTGGAATACCTGACACTGATGTTGATACCACGGATGCCCCACTAGCCATTGCCTCTAGCAATACGGTCGGGATTCCATCGCGATCACCCTCAGCGGTAATCACGCACGGCAAGGCAAAAACAGTGGCACGCTGATACGCAAGGCGGATCAGCTCTTGCGGTTGGGCGCCCAATAGCTTCACCCGATCCTCCAAATGGAGCTGCTTCACCTGAGCTTCCAGTGCCTTTCGCAGCGGACCCGCGCCAATAATCTCCAGTGTGAAGCAACGGCCCCGTTGTCGGAGAATGGCGGAGGCGACGATCAAGTCAGCCAGCCCTTTTTTCTCGATCAACCTGCCTACGGAAAGGATCACCGGTGGCCCCAGATCGGAGGCACATGGATAGCGAAACTTGAATTGGCGGAGATCAAGCCCATTATAGATGCGATAGACTTTGCCCTTTGAGGCGGGGCTGACGCGACTCAACAGATATCGCCGGTTGTACTCGCTCACGGTTATTACGGCTTTAGCACGCTCCATCTCAGCACGAAGAAGCCCTGGCTGCGAGTCGACGTAAATGTCCCTGGCGTGCGCAGTGAAGGTATAGGGAATGCCCGTTAGCTCGTGAGTGAACATGGCAACCAGCGCCGGGGCTGTTGCGAAGTGAGCATGCAGATGAGTGAGGGGTTCTCGACGCAGCAGGTGCGACAGGTAGACGGCTTGGAAAAAGCGCCGGACAACTCCCCATCGGCAATAGCGCAAAGCCTTCAGTAAGGTTCGAGCGTAACGGCCTGGCAGATCATGAGCAAGCCAGAGATTGGCCCATAATACGCGCTTCCAGCGGCATCGTAACGAAAGGTACGTTACCTCAGCGCGTACCTTCGCCACCTCAGCATGGACTGGCTCGCCGCCTGGATCTTTGGCCGACAGAGCAACGATCTCATTCAGGACAAACGTTTGCGACAAGCGCGGCCAGGTACTGACGATATATCCTACGGTTGCGCTTCGAACAGACTTTGACGCCATCGACCTAATAACGGATAAGTTCCGACAATCGGATGGCAGCATGCCTTGCCCCGCGCGTGTCAATGGGTTCGTCATAGGCAGGATAATCACTTCGCTGCAAGTCTAACAGAAGCCGTTCTGCTAAATTTTCCGGAAAAAGATCTTTAGGCTCGATCACATCGATCAAACCTCGTTTCGCCAGCAGGCGGGCCCGGGTCGTCTGTTCGACGCTCGGTCCCGCACGCGGAACTATCAAAGCCTTTTTTCTCAGGCTTAAGACTTCTGACAAGGTGTTGTAACCTGCCATAGACACGACCAGATCAGCAGCAGCGATATGGCTCATGCTGTCATCCACGTACGACACCAGTTGGACCGGGAGTCCTTGTGCCTCGGCCTCCAGCTCTCGACGGAACTCCGGTGGCGCATTCACCCCCGGGGACATTAAGGTTACGAAATCGGCGCGACAACCCAGGAAACGAATGGCCTGCAGGTACGTTCGCATGAGAAGATGACNNCCCCTCCTCCTGCTGATACAAACACGAGCTTCTGGTCGCAAGCGCAAAGGCCTTGGCGAATCTTGCCGGCGGGCTTCACGGGGTCTTGATTGGCAACGTAGCCACAGTAATGAATACCTTTCGGCGGTGTGGGAAGCTGATATATGGTGACTGTGTCAAAAATCTCGCGGCTGCCATAAATTAGGATGCGATCGTAATACCAGCGAATCGCGTCGTAAGCCCCTTCACTCTCCCACACGCGTGTAATGATTTGTTGTGCATCCAAGATATCTCGCAGGCCCAGGACAACGGAGCAATCAGGTTGCGTTCGGTTGAGGACGTCAAGGCTCGGTATCAGCTCACCCTGGGCGCCGCCTGGCATGTGATCCACCAGAACTAGATGGGGTCGATAATTTATGAATGCAGTCTGCAGGAGACCAGCGCGCAGGTGTTGTAGATCGGTTGTGGGAATCCGCAGACGGATCGGCTTCCACTTGCCTGCAATGATCTTTCGGATGGAAGGAAGCTTGATGAGATCCACTCCATCAGGCAGTTGAAAAAACGGTGCAACGGGTGAATCCGCGATTAAGAGAATGCTGCTGTCTGGCACCTCCTTTAGAAGACGCTGACAAATCCGGATGTTCCTCCTCAAATGGCCGAGACCCCAGCCGTCTTGGGAGTAGATTGCTATGCGTAAACCTTTCCCCGAAGCCATTACTGTGTAGACCAAAAGGCTCTTGTACGATAGTGTTTAATTGATCCTCTGAGATTAGCGCTCATACCAGATTTTCGTCTGAAAACAAAGGAAAGGAGGGCTATTCAGATTAGGCCTTTCCCGTGGGTTGACTTACCCTCTACGTTTTGTAAGGTGGGCAGATGGTTTACCAAAAACGTGTTTCGGGTGCTTGTGACTTTTTGTCTTTAATATTCATGTGACTTGTGGTCAGCGCAACCAAGCCACTCTCCAATGAGCGACCTTCAGAAGTAACAGATGTGTAACTGATGTGTAACAGATGTGTAACCGCTGGGCGAGTCTCTTGGAGCTGGATTGGTCAGTCGCACTGCCACCATCTCCCTCTGCCGCCAACATACCTCGGGCCTAACCTGCAGGAGAAGCTTACCTGGAGGTGGTGCGATTCCAGGAACACGTCGTGCGCCCTTCAACCATGCGGCTTTAACCAGCCATTTATGCAGCGCGAAAACTATCTAGTTTCTGTCGCGAAACTGGCTTTATTCCGCGCTCCGCCAGCCCGTGTCATTCTGAGGGCTCGGGGGGAACGTGCGCTCCGTCGCGCGTTCACCAAGCGTGCGCGGGAGCCCGCTCCACCTGGAGCGTCTCGCGACAGAAACTATCTAGCCCATCTTTGCTCGCAAAGATGGGCTAGTTGTCTCAGGGTGGTACGCCGGTTCGTATGCGTTCTCTTGAAAACCCACCACTTTTGAGCCATTCACCTTTTACGGCAAGGCTGATGCAGCTGGATGTTGCCGCCAGCCAGATTGCCCATAGCGGTATATCCATTGGACAGACTGATCATGAATGAGTCATTGCGACCGGGTTCACCTCTGTCAGCCACATCAACTCGGTAGGTGAAACCACCTTGACCGTTGATCTCGGCTGTGCCTTCGATATGACGTGTCATGTCATCGACGACAATGTACGCCGTAACACCAGTGCCTTTCACCTTCACACCGCTTCCATGATCGATGTAGCTTAAATGGCCCCAAAAAGCTCCGTTCTTGATTCCACCTGCCACGCCAAATGTCCCCTTAGCGCCAGAGGGTGTACCTGTAATCCATCCGCCACCCGTTACAAAGTCTCCGCCTGGGCACACTGGCTGACGACAATTGATATCAGCATGCGCAGAAGAGATAATCACATCCGCAATTCCATCGATGACAACGTGCAGGGCGTTGACTGTGATAGCACACGTTCCATCGCTCTGGGACCTCGATTGCTCGTTAATGACGACTCTGCCATTTGGTAAAGTTATCGTCTGGTTTGGCTGCCCTGCAACGATGATACGCTGCCCGTTAATGTCAAGAGCAACTATCTCTGAAGCGCCGCCGACAGAACAGCCTCCGCCGAGCCTACAAGCTGCCTCTGCCCTTGCCATAAGGAAGTCAGCAGCTATGGTGTTGCCTCCTACAGTCAGGTTCAACTTGGCCACTGAGGCCTCAGAGCGGCTATGCTCTCCCTGACCAACTGTGGAAGCGTGGAGAACTTCAGCAGTGAGCAGTCCAGGGACGCTGGCCTCAAGCAGAGATGCTTGCCGAGCGCCGCCTGACCCGGGCAGAGGTCCGGTATCCGAGAGAACTACCGGCGGAAGTCCGAGAACCGTAGCTCGCACAACGGTCGCTTGACCACTATAGGTTGTATTATTAGCCTGGGCCAATACCGGCTGGATTCCGCTCCCCGTGGGCCAGACCAAGAGAACGACCAACAACAATCTGACTACGAATGAACTCCAATGCTGGGAAAGTTTTTTCTTCATGATGGCCTCCTTTGCTTTAAATTAGTCAAAAAGAGTTTTAGTTACTACTGTGGAAAAAACTAAATGCATATGAAAAGTGAACAGGGGAAAATAATCTTAGGTGTGGGAATTCGCACTGCGGAGTACCACAGCAAGAGTCACTCGGATAATAATTGTGGATGACGGAAGGAGGCTTTCTTAATGAGAAATAATCAGGGCTGGGTTCGGGTGGGAAGTTTAAACGAAACCAGATTGTGTTTGATCGCGTAAATGATGAGATGATTGCGGTTAGGAACTTGAAATTTGCGCAGCAGACTCGTGATGTGGAACTCCACTGTCCTGGTCTCGATCTTCAAACGAGCGCCCATTTCCTTGTTCGTTAGACCTTCGGTGGCCAGTAGCTGCAATACTTTTCTTTCGGTTTCGGTAATTTTCGTTCTAAAGTGCACCTTCTTCTGCAACTTCGACCGTAATTGACCTATTAAGCTTCGCATGATCATGTGGGATATCCATATGTCACCCTTATGGACTCCTTTTATGGCCGCAACAATGTTGTCAGCAAAAAACAAGATATTAAGATATCCTGTTACGCCCGTGAGCAAGGCCTTTATGACATCTTCTTCACTGTCGGTGCCGATTTCGCTACCGATGCCAATCATCAAAACCTTGGTGTCAGGGCATAATTCCTTGCAAGCTTCCATGAAAGCGGATAATTCGATTTTTACGGTTGTCATATCGAAGATCACAACGTCTGGCATGAACTTGGTGACAATTTCAATTTCATCTTCCAGGTTTCCCTTTTCTTGCACGATCAGGTCTTTGTCTTTGATGAGAACACTAGCCATCCCGATATACCGGAATTTATCCCGTGTTAAAATAGAGACTTTAATCTTGCTCATTCTCGTCTATATGAAGCAGGGACCTTTTTTCTTAGCATCTAGCGGGCTTAAGATAAAACCCATTGTCTAAAAGAAAGCGGATAGAATTGGTTACAAGCCCCACCAAGAACTCGTCATGCTAAAAAGCAAGACTTAACCAGCACTTTGCAGTTACCTTACGTTGATTTCTGATTTTGTTTGTGAAGAGAAATATCGGGTTCAAGCCAGGAAGACTCCACCAAATGTCGTGCAAGAACCGTACCATCTCTTCGGGGTGCATCTGTTACAATCCGGATTCATGGGAGCCGAACCGCTGGCGAATGTCCTCTAAATGGAATGGGTCAGATCCGGCCTTCCATGTATCCCCTTTCCAGGCTGTCCACTTCAGTTGTCCATAAATAGCGACGTCGAATCTTATGGGAGCGTTCACCTATTGGCTTGGTCTGGTCTCCCCTCTGATATTGAAAGAAAATGATCATTCTCGGTTCAATCTTTGATTGAGGCCCGATGGGCTTGCTGACAGGGGGTAGCTACCCCTGCGTCGTGCAGTTATCTGCTGATATCAGAGCTGCGAATCATAGTAGGCCATCCGATGATAGGTTGGGACGGTCGAATGACCCCAGTGAGGAGCATTCAGTGATTGAAACAATGACAGGAGGGAACTACGGATCTGCTATGACCAGTAAACTAGGGGCACGGTGGAGGACGCATTGGAGCGAATCGTGAGACGTTTGAGGATCCAGGGTTGCGAAGCTTTCATCTGGGATAAGGAGGTTCGGCACCTTGCAACAAAGACGGGCGATGCAAAGGCGACTTTTTTCTCCGTGTGAAAGTCGCCAGCCAGTTTCTGTGACCAACTGTGAAAGGCCCTCAGGCATGGGCCGAAGCGCCGAGCTTGCCCTCCGGATCAATATCGTAACTTAGCTATAGGTAGAGAGCGACCTCAGACCCCCAGGGAGGGTGGCCCTGTCGGCAACTAACCCCTCACCTGGCTTCCGCGACCAGTGGGAGAGGCATGGGAGCTTTGAGAAAGCTGCCTGAGTGAGGGGACGGCGGGTTAACAAACTTGACCGAAGTTTGAACTTCATCGCCACCAAGTAACCCTAGAACAAGAAGCGCACTCCCATTTGGGCCTGCCTGGGACTGTTGATCTGGCTATTAATGGCGCTCGCGCGGGGGATCGACAGTCATCGACCAATTGGCCACGGATGGGACCGCCGCGGCCAAATCACTTGGGGTGTCCCCGCGATAGCGCACGTAGTGCAGGAACGATCGCAGCGCGGTGGTCAGGAGTTTCGCGCGCTTCAGATGCAAGCGTGGGGCTTGGCGCTGGACAAATCGCACGACATCGTCGGCACAGAGGTGCGA
>QHZQ01000265.1:0-8467 GCA_003224725.1 Acidobacteriota bacterium
ATCTCCATGGTTGAGAGCAATGGAAGGACTTTTCGTCCGACTCGGCCGCGATTATGTTCCCTCGGCTGCCCAAAAGGCAAATCGGCAAAATCAAAATGAAATAAGCAATCTGGTTCGACCGTACTTTCTGGTACCTTAAGATCATCTGGAATTCTGCTCAAACTTTCGGCCTCTTAATTGGATGAGTCCTTTTGCAGTAGAAGCGACCAATCCTGCTTGTCTGGCGCTGAGGGACCTCCGCATCCTCGTCCCCGTCGAATCGCAAAAACAAAGCGATGACCTCAGATTCAATCGGCGATGAAAATTACAAACATCCTCCGTTTTCACTCAATGCGAGTTCAACTCCTCTCGGGCCTTTTGATTATGTTGGGCTCCGGTCAACCTCTCGCCGTCCGGGCCATTCAAGGTAGGACGGTGACTCATCAAAAATCCCAGAATGATTTTGCTCGCGGCGTGCAACTTCAGCAGAGCGGCGATCTCGAAGGAGCGCGCCAGGCCTATGAGGCAGCCCTGAAATGGGCTCCCCGCCGGGTTGACGCGCTTTCCAATCTGGGCCTGGTCTTCAGCCGGATGGGTCAGTATGAACAGGCAATACAACTCTACCTAAAAGCCCTAGCTATCGATCCTCAGCTGCAACTTGTGCGTTATCAACTCGCCGCTACATGCTTCCAAGCTCAAAAATACGAAGCTAGTATGGAGGAATTAAAGAAGGTCTTGTTGGCTCAAGCTGCTAACCCTCAGGCTCGTCACCTTCTAGCAATCTGCCTCTTGAAGTTGAATCGCCTGGATGAGGGGATCGCTGAGTTGGAACAAGTCCAGGTCGCTCATCCCGAGAATCTGGCAATGGCCTCTACACTTGGCTCTGCCTATATTACCAATCAACAGCTCGAGAAGGCGGCGGTGTTGATTGAGAAGACCTTCAACCAACCCACAACTGCTGAAGCGTACTTGGTTCGAGGATCCTACAACATTGCCATCGCCGACTATCGAAACGCGATCGAAGAGCTCTCGCACGCCAAGGAATTGAATCCCAAACTACCCACAGTCCGTTCGCAGTTGGGATATGCTTACTGGTACATCGGAGATCGCGGCCAAGGCAGGCAGGAATTTCAAGCTGAGCTGGAGGACAATCCGCAAGACTTCAATGCGAACGCTTTTCTCGGCTGGCTTTACCGGGAAGACGGCCGCCTGGAAGAAGCCGCGGTGCTGCTGAAGAGAGCCCAGCAATTGAAGCCTGACGATAGCGGAATATTACTCCAATTGGCAGGGCTGGCTCAGTCGAGAGGCCTCAAGGGCGAAGCTCTCAACCTCTTGGAGCGTGTGGTCAAGCAGAAGCCTGATTGCACCCCAGCGCACGTGTTGCTGGCACAGATGTACTTCCGGCTGAAACGGACCACCGAAGCTAGACGCGAGCGGGAGATTATCGACCGCTTGAACGCCGAAGAGCAGAGCCGCCAGCCCTCAACACATGACAGGCAGGATCGCTATACAGGGATTTCAGTACCACCCAGATAGAGCAGACTGTCCATCGCTGATCCTCCTCTTCCTTGAGTCACGGGTGTTTGCATAGTGCACTACTGGATCAACCTCGGCTAAGGTGGGATCAAAAGTAGAAGGAAATGGCAAACTGAATCACGCGCGACTGGCGTGCCGACACAACCTGGCCGAATCGGCCATTCACCTGGCTACCGGCCGGGTCGAAGCGGGCGTTATTGTCCACAAATTGAAACTGGGTGTGGTTGAATGCGTTGTAAAATTCAGTACGGAATTGGAGATACCGATGTTCGCTCCACAGAGGAAACTTCCTATAGACGCTGATATCCCAGTTGTTCAAACCTGGCCCGCGAAAAGGATCTTTGGAGGCATTCCCATAAGTGCCTTGGCCAGGCCGGCCAAACGCCGAGGTGTTGAACCAGCGGTCAAAACTGCGCTCGCCACGGGACAACTGGGGCGAATCAATGAGATTTGCCCGAAGGAAGCCTTCGTCTCCTCCACCGGTCAAATCCGCATTGTCTGTGGTGCTGACATTGATTCCCTGGGGCAGACCGCTGGCAAGGGTGGTAATGCCGGACAGAGTCCAGTTATCCAGGACCGCGCGGGAAAAGGGGTTAGACCATTTTCCGCTGGCTTTGGGAAGGTCCCAGATGTAATTGACAGATAACATATGCGTTTGATCATATTGCGATCTTCCGTAGAGCAGCGAACGTGCAGATAAGTAAAATGGGTATCCACCTCCATCACCAGAAGTCAAGTCCATCGCTTTCGACCAGGTGTAGGAAACTCCGAACTGAGGACCATTGGTAAACCGGCGATTGGCGGAAAATTGGAGTGAATTGTAATTGGAGATGCCGGGCGTATCAATATAGCTGATATCACCATAACCGGAGTAGGGGCGGAAAAAGTCGGTGGGAAGAGCCCCCCCAGTTGTCGGATCGATATTGGCCGGATCAAAACGTGCCCCCGGCCGAATGGTATTGATGTTGCGCGATTGGACGTAATGACGGCCGCTGTTACCCACATAGGAGACATCCACCACCGTGTTGGCCCCAAGTTGGTGCTGTACCCCTAAGCTATAGCTGTAGACTGTGGCGGCTTTGCTATCCCTCTGTATGGCAGTGGCGCCACTGGGGAAGAGCACGCCTGAAGAACTCAGCAGGGTATCCATGTTGCCGTAGAATATCTGGGGGCTATACTGCACTGGGGGTGCGGTCGTCACCCCCCACAGGTACTGCTGGCTCGAAGGGACGGCCTGTTTGGTGGATGCAAATCCTCCTCGGACAGCCGTTTTGCCATTTCCAAACAAATCGTAGGCAAAGCCGAATCGCGGCCCCACCTGAAGCGGTGGGCGGTCTCTAAAACCATCCGGATAACTGGTGTCGGAAGAGAGAACCATCCCGTTGACTGGATCTCCCGAGCCGGGCACAAAGGCACCGATAAAGACCTCTGGAAGGAACTCGCCTGTAATCGGATTTTGAGCTTGACGCTTGCCACTGACATCCAGTGCCGGTCGGAACAGCGCTGGCGCCTTGGAGGAGTCGTAGCGGCTCTGGACAAAAGCCGCTCCAGTGGCACGCCCCCTCAACAGAATAGGCTGTATGAGGGAGAACCGTATGCCGTAGTTCAGTGTTAGACGCCGTGTCACTTTCCAGGTATCCTGAGCAAACCACTCGAAGATATTGTTTCTCCCTTTGTCCGTAGTAACGTTCGTTGCTTCATTGTAAAGACGGAAATTCCCCAGCGCAGCATTGGAATAGGCGTAACCTGTGTCGAGCGGATTGTTGGGATCGCGACCGAAGTCAAAGTAACCAGAATAACTCACATTGGTGCGCGGCCCTTCACTGGTGTCGGTGTGCTCAAAATAGACTCCAAACTTGGGGTTATGGCTTCCTCGAATGAGGCTGAAATTGTTGGAGACGTTGACCCTCTGATCGCCTGCATCGATTGGAAGGCGGGTATCGAAATTGAACCCTCCCGCGGAAGGCACCCCTCCAAAACTCATTTGCGGAATGAGGCCTAAAGGATTGGACCCTGGATAGAACTGGCTTAGCGTAAAGCCCGTCTTGGAACGAGTGACGGGATCGAACTCGCTCCCCGAAATCTGCTTGCCGATTTCTTTCAGTCCCCTCATCCCGATATTGAATTCGTTAACCATGGTCGGGCTGATGACTCGCGTGTACCCCACTTGTGCGCTGTCGTCGGTGAAAAGGTAACGGCAGCGAGCCAACGGCAAGCCACCGCCGAAACAGGCGCCCGCGTTGAAGGCGCGCGTATCCGTGTTCCATCGCCGGGCACGCAGGTAAATCGAGTCTTTGCTCGTAGGGTGGAAATCCAGTCTGAGAATCTGGAAGTTCTTGGGAACCTCCAGAGTGTCCTGCCATTCGAAGTTATACGCACCCAAAGTCTGAGCGCGGTTCAATTGGCTGGGAAGCGGGAGCGCATTCATCAAGGCCAGCCCGTTGCTATTAAGACGTCCCGGGGGAATGATGTTGCCGGGAAAAGGCTGTTTCGTTACAGGATCAATGACCGGAATCAATTTTCCGTCTTGATCGAAGGATTGGGAGAAATCACCTCTGCGTTCCAGTTCGGTTGGCACCGTGACGCGCTGTAGCCCCGTCGGTTGCGTGATGCGCCAGTTTTCATCGGAGAAAAAAAAGAACACCTTGTCTTTGTTGCGATTGAATCGATTGGGGATGAAGACGGGCCCTCCTACATTAAAACCAAAGATGCCATGGCGATAAATCGGCTTCGAGACTCCATCCCTGTTGTTAAAGAACTCATTGGCGTTTAGGTTCTCGTGCCTCTTAAACCAACCAACACTTCCATGAAAATCCTTGCTGCCGGATTTCGTAACCATATTGACCACAGGGCCGGGATTGCGTCCGTATTCCGCATTGTAATTGGTTAGCACGGCCTTCATCTCGCCGATGGCATCCATGCTGGCGACTTCATTAAAAAGTCCCTCGATGTCCGTGTCGCCGCCGGGCTGGCCATCGAGTGAGAAGTTGTTGAAATAGCTGCGAACGCCCTGGATATTGGGAGTAAACGTTCCAAACTGGCCGCCGTTCGATTGGTTCCCGGTCTGCAAACTCTTCTCGTCTGCCTCTCCCCAAGGGACAAAGGTCACTTGAGCAACGCCGGGCATCACCTTGACTAGATTGACAGGGTCGCGGCCGCGCGCGATGAGCAGATCCAGTTGGTGTTCATTGAGCAGGCCGTATCTTTCTGAACTCTCCGTGCTCACCACTTCGCCTTGGGCTGCGACGGTCACGGTGTCGCTTACTTCTCCGACAGCCAGTTCGAGATCCCCCAATGCCAGGCGCTGCGTCGAAGTGAGTTCCAATTTCGTACGCTCAAAACGCTTGAACCCTGCCTTCTCTAACTTGATGGTATAGGTTCCAGCAGGTACTGAGTTGAATACGAAAGCACCGGTATCGTTACTTTCTGTGGTTCGGGCAGCTCCCGTGCCCTCGTTTACCAGAGTGACTGCCACTCCCGGAACCACGGCGCCTGATTTATCCATTACCGTGCCGGAGACGCTCCCGGTGACAGTTTGAGCCGCTACCTTTCCGCAGGTTATCGAAATGCCCACCAGGGCGCACACTGTCAGACAAAAATGCCCTACGCGAAACCTTCTCAGTCCAGACATTCGACAGCTCCCCTCAGATATTCAAGAACTCTGTTTTTTTACCGACATGCATACGATGGCTTAATGGAGACCAGAGTAGGCATGATGAAAAGAGATTTCTGTAACGATTATATTTTTTTCTATAAGAAAACAATCATTCCTTTGCTGTAACCGATTGTGGGATGAGTCAAGAGATTTGGGGAATCACTTCACCGGCCACATCGGTCAGACGACACATTCGGTCATTATGAAAACAAGTGAGCTGAGTGTGATCCAGGCCAAGCCGATGGAGGATAGTGGCGTGGAGGTCATTGACTGTATGCGGATCAACCACGGCCTGTTAACCGAAATCATCGGTGGCTCCGATGACTTGGCCTCCTTTCACACCGCCTCCAGCCATACAGAGAAGGCATAAGGACTGTGGTCGCGGCCCGAGACAGATTGAGAGATTGGCAGGCGGCCAAACTCAGAATGCCTTGCTCGTACGAGGTTTCGTTGGACAGAACCATAGTTGGCTATGCCTTCGACTTTGTCTTCAGTCAGGATCTTCCGGACTCGTGGCTCGACTCACGGTGCTGACCTGCGGCACCAATTTGTGCAGCAATTGAGCCTTTCGAAGCTCCTCACTGGCCGCAGGATCCCCTGCTGCTTTGAGAAGGATTCCCAGATCATAATGGGCCAGCGCAAAACCTGGGCGCAAGCGGACCGCAGTTCTAAAGGCCTCAATCGCTGCTTGTGTTTTGCTCTGACGAGTCAGCACCAGCCCCAGGTTGTAAGCTGCCAGAGCCAGGGAAGGATCCATCCTCAGCGCCTTCTTGAAAGCGGTTTGGGCCTCGTCCAGATGTCCCTCGTTCATCTGATCGACTCCCTGGGCGTTCAATGCGGACGCCTGTTCCGACTCACTCCTATTTTGTTTCGACTGTTGAACTTCGTCGAAAAAGCGCTTTGCCTCCTCGACCTGACCCTCGGCTTGCAGCAGTTGTGCCAGTCCATAACAGGCCTTGATCAGCTTTGGATTCAAGCGAACCGCAGTACGGTAGGCTTTCTTCGCCTCCCCATTTCTGTTCTGGCGCTTGTAGAGGGATCCCAGCTCGGCGTGCGCTTCCGGTATTGCAGGTTGGATCCGAACGGCCTCTTCCAAATGAGCGGCCGCCTCTGACAGATTCTCCTGCTGAAGTAACAACCTGCCCAACTGGTAATGGGAGTAAGCATCCTGCCCATCAATCTTCAGCACCGACTCAAACTCGGATCGAGCTCCGCCAAAGTCTCCCCGCGATCGCAAGGCCAAACCCATTCCATAATGCGCGCTGACGAACTGGGGAGTTGACTCGAGAGCATGACGAAAGGATTGAATCGCTTCCGAGTATTTTTTGGCTCTCTGTTGCTTCCGGCCCAACATGACATATAGATTGCTCTTTTCTGAAGCCAGAGGGATTGCGCCCTTCAACTCGATGATGGCGGCCTCCACATCCCCGCTTTGTTCCAGCAGGTTGCTCAGGTTGATTCGTGCGTCCACATGCCGCGGGTTGAGTCGCAACACTTCCAAAAACTGCTCCAAGGCGGCTCCATATTGTTCCGTACCCTGGCGCGCCCATAAGACTCCCAAAGCGAAACGCGCTTCTGTGAAATCTGGCTTGAGCCCTATAGCCGTCTTAAACGCTTCTTCGGCCTCCGGAATCCTGCCCTTCTCCAGGAGAGCTTCACCCAATCTGTATTTGGCAATGGCCGCATCTCCTTTTGCCTCAACTCCTTGCTTCAGAGGTGAGGAGGGCCTCAGGCCGACAGGGGGCGCATCAGCATCCCCGTTTGCGCTGATTCGAGATGGCTGCAATGCTGCTGAAGATGGCGATTTGTTGGAGCGGAGGCTCTGCGTGCCTGAAAGAGATCGCTCTTTAGAAGAGAGCGGTTCTTCTACTCTCAGAAATTGATCGGATTTTGGATTGACAATCAGTTGCTCGATACCACTGGGCCATTGGACACGAATCTGCTGAATCGATTCTTCCTTCCCGATGCCGAAGAAGACACGGCGGTCATTGGCAGAAAGATAGCTACCGGTTGTAGTTGCCATGTTGTATTGGACCTTGCCGCCTAAGCTGGTCAGGCTGACCCTGGCTCCAATGCCCTCCCTGTTGCTCTTGGTCCCATGCAGTTCCAGTGCTATCCAGTGATTCCTGTTTCCTCCCTCGTTGCGAGTGCAATAGGCCTGCTCGTTGCAGTTGGAAACGACGATGTCAATATCTCCGTCATTGTCCAGATCCCCGAAAGCCGCGCCGCGGCTGGCCCAGACTTGACTAAAAATCTCCCCAGAGCGGGAGGAGGCGTCCACGAAGCCATCTCCAACACTCTTCAGCAGCAGCGGCTTCTGCCGGTAGCTCAGGTGGGGTTGAGTGACTTCGATGTTATCCATCACATGGCTGTTAGCCAGAAACAGATCCTTGTGCCCATCATTATCGTAATCAAAGATCCGCATCCCCCAGCCGGCGAAAAGACGTGTAAACTTTCCCAGGCTTGAGGTCAGCGTGGCATAGCTAAAAGTACCACTGCCATTGTTGTGGAAAAAGGCAAAGTATTGATAGGGCAAAGCCGTGGTCACAACGTCAGGATACCCGTCGTTATCGATGTCTACAAAGTCGGTTCCCATGCCAGCGAAGGTTTTTCCTTCATCTGTGTATCCGACTCCTGCCATCGCGCCGACCTCGGTGAAGGTGCCATCGCCGTTGTTCTTGAATAAGAATTGAGGATAAGAATCATTGGCGACGTAGATATCCAGGAATCCGTCATTGTTATAGTCCGCAAAAGCCACGCCCAATGCCTTTCCCACACTGGCCTGGATATGGCTGGCCTGGCTCACATCGGTAAAGGTGCCATCGCCGTTATCCCTGAAAAGGTAGTTTGAAATGGGTTGAAACTTGTCAGGGTGACAGTAGGCCCTGCCTCCGGGTTGATTGACACCGCAGAAAATGCTGCCCTGCTTGAAATTCCATTGCAGATAACAACAGATAAAGAGATCCAGATGGCCGTCGTTGTTATAGTCCAGGAACCCCGCGCTGGTAGCCCAACCTTCCGTTTTGATCTGCGATTGCGAGGTCACGTCGGAGAAAGTCCCATCGCCGTTATTGCGATACAGAATGGAGCCTCCATAGTTTGTGACAAAGAGATCAGTAAAACCATCCTTGTTATAGTCTCCGGTAGCCACGCCCATTCCATACCCTTTTCCTTGAAGCCCTGCTTTCTCCGTAACGTCTGTGAAGGCGCCATCGCGGTTGTTTCTGAATAAGCGGTTCCAGAACTGAGGATCTGATTTGTCCAGGACCTCACCATCTGACTGAGGATTTTTCAACC
>QHZQ01000265.1:8498-8959 GCA_003224725.1 Acidobacteriota bacterium
TCAAATATTTGTTGCAGGTTGCAGAATTGCGATGTTGGAAATCGAGACCCGCTGCACGGGTGACGTCACCAAATCTTACTTCTGGGACGTTGGAGCTGGTTTCCGGATGGGGGACAAACCACAGACATGGGAAAAGCAGAACAAGGCACCCGAGCCAAATCTTTTTCATTTCTAAAAGGTGTTTCTGAAGAATAATATTAGGGTAATTGCGGAACTCAATCGCCCTATTATAGCTCAGGCTGGGAACGTGTGAGCCCTCTTTCAAACGGTACAAAGGGGGTAAGGTTCTGAATAGTACACGAATTGGATAATGAATTCGCAGGGTCCGTTGGCCATCACTCCTCGATTAGCCAGGCCTCCAGCAAAGGTCGCGACCGTTGTCGCCCCATCAACTTTTCCTTCCCCGCACACCCACCCCTCCGCACGCGAACGCCTCACAAGAGATGTCAGAAAAAGCGCTC
>QHZQ01000266.1:0-8385 GCA_003224725.1 Acidobacteriota bacterium
TCTCCTGAGACGCCGCCTGCCCCGTGAAAAGGCTTTGCCTCGGCCTCTCGGGCTGAAAGGGCGCAAGAAAGAAGAGTTTCCCGGCGAATGGGCTCGACAGTTGGACGGCAACAGCATCTGTTCTTATCCGCCGGAGGATATTGTGTTGGAGAACTATGGACTTTTTTTGAAGAAGAAAGGGAAGAGCGTCCTGTCGGAAGAGCGATCGCGCGTTGAACCTTTTACGACCTCGTTGCTCGACGGAATCGACTTGCGGGAGACCCTGCGCAACTGGCACGAGGGCAAATTGTATGTGCGGGAATTTCAGAAGATTTCCGGGGAGGTGGGAGCGGTGGTGGTGATTTTTGAGGAAGATCGTGAGAACCGCTATCCCTGGTGCATGACCTGGCTGGGAGAACATAGTCAGGAGTCTGACATGGCTTTTTATTCTACCAATCCTTACGATCAACCGGTCGGCCCGGGCATTACCCGCGCGGAATACGGCGGATTTCTGCTTTCCTATCCTCCTCGTCGGATGTCAGACGTCTGGCACGATCCCGATTATTGGTTCGCCGAGTCCAAGCCGGAAACCTTACTATTGGCTGCGCTGGATTACACTTTGGAGAAACTTGTTGTCTATGTGGCCGCGCATCCGCCGCGATCGATTTTCAAAACCGTCGCCGCACGATTGGGGCGGAAGATCATTTATATTCCGATTGGCCAGCTTTCTCCCATCAGCCTGAAGAAAATTCGCGTGGTCCATGTCCTCGATAGTCACGAGAAACGAGCCATCGCCAAAGACTACCTTTGGTAAAGGTAACTGAGCCGGCATGGCACAGCAACTAGGCAAGGGGTTCTCACTTGGTATCCCTGCAGCGCGGTAGCCACGATCACCACACAGTTTGCGGTGGTCGTGGGCAGTTCCCAATTCCGGAAACTCTTCGCTCTCAGTGCTGCGGTACGAAATTCTTAGGGGCGCGCCATACCTGATCAACAGCGCGCCTCCCGACAAGAGCTTAAATGAGTGTCGCCTATTTTCGCTTTTATGCAGAGCTCAATGACTTTTTGGCTCCCGCAAGGCGGATGGTCACCTTTACCCATTCTTTTAGAGGGCGTGTATCGATCAAGGACATGATCGAAGCTCTAGGCGTGCCCCATACCGAAGTCGATCTCATCCTCGTCAATGGTGTTTCTGTCGACTTTTCTTACTTGGTTCATAATGCTGACCGCGTCAGCGTCTATCCGGTCTTTGAATCCCTGGACATCACACCCGTTTTGCGGGTCCGGCCACGCCCCTTGCGCGAAACTCGTTTTGTTCTTGACATTCATTTGGGGAAACTAGCCAGGTATCTGCGTCTGCTCGGATTTGATGCCCTGTATCGAAACGATTTCCAGGACGAAGAATTGGTTGATCTCTCCAGCAGCCAGAGCCGGATTTTGTTGACCCGAGATCGCGGTCTGTTGAAACACAGTCTGGTCACCCATGGGTACTGCTTGCGGGAGACCAATCCAAGACGCCAGTTGATCGAAGTTGTGCGGCGCTTCGATTTGTTTGGATCTGTTCACCCCTTTCAACGCTGTTTGCACTGCAATGGTCTGCTGGAGCGAGCGGAAAAAGCAACCATTCAAGCCCAACTCCTACCTGCGACTCGTCAATATTTTGATGATTTTCGTTTGTGTTCTACCTGCGGCAAGATCTATTGGCAAGGCTCGCATTACCAGCGAATGCGACAATTCATCGAGCAGCTACTTCAGCGATGTGACGACGTTTCACCTCAAGTCCACTAGTAACTCGCTCGTTGCCAGGAGGGATAGATGAGCGCCTCTAATGAGCCAAGGGCTTCGCCCGTGATATCCCCGTACATCGTGCTCGTCGTCGTCCTCAAACTCGTCCTCGAAATCGAAAGCCGAGCACGACGACGAGGACGAGAACGACGACGATTCCAGAAACGAGAACAAATTCTCGTTTCATTCTGCGTGCCTTTTCCCACCTCGTGGTTTTTTGGCGAAGTAGCGAGGATGGACGATAACATGAGTTTCTGACCTCGATAGTCAGACGCCCTGAACTTACTTATCTTCTCGGAACTGAGATGCAGCTACACATCTATACAAATCCGCTCACACTGGATCGCGCTCTTCGCGCGGAAGCGCGAAGAGCCGGGGTCGTGTTGCGGCCGCCTCATTACACTCTGAGTCAATTGATCGATCAATTATATCGCTTGAATGGAATACGGCGTGAAGGTGAGCCGACGAGCCCCTTAATAAGCGGCACCTTTCGCGCTCTGATGGTTCGCAAAGCCATCTGTGATGCCGAGGGAAAGGCGCCGGGACCGGGATTTGTTAAGGAAATTGCTGGCACCTTGAGGGAATTGACTGAGGCTGGCCTGGAACCTGGAGATCTGAAGGGAATTACAGAGCTGGGTTCAACTTCGATTTCGCCGGCGCTGAAGGAAAAGCTGTCAAGGCTCCACCCCATTTTTGAAAATTACTGTCATTTATTGAAGCGGGCTAACCGAGTTGACAGGGCGGGTCGTGACTTGAAAGTATTGGAGTCACTTATCATCCATTTTCAAAAGGGGACTCGGCCTCAATTAATGGAGGCGGTGGAGAGCGTCGTAATTCATGATGTCTATTATCTCTCTATCGTGCAGTACGGCATTATCAGTTTGCTGATGCGAATGGCACCGCAGGGTGGCGTGGTGACTAACTTTACTGACAGCACCAATGTGGAGGCCACTCACTTCATCGATTTCACCTGGCAACGCTTTGTTAATGATGAAAGCCTGGCGGAGAGCGCCATTCCAGAATTTGCCTCCTCAAGTGTTAAACCGGGAACACTCGGAAAACTGCGTGAACGGGTATTTGCGTCGCGAGGGAAATCGGAGGAGCCCTTGGCTCCGGATGAAACCTTCCAGATCTTGTCTGCCCCCGATTCCTGCCGGGAAGTTGAGGAGGTTTGCCAGCGGGTTCGTCAGCATCTGGAAAACGGCGTATTGCCTCATCAAATCGCCATCCTGGCAAAGAATTGGCAAAATTACACAGACTTCCTGAAGGAAATGACAAACCACTATCGTTTCCCCCTGGCCTTTGACCGAAAAATTCCGCTATTTCATTTTCCCATTATCAAAACTCTCTTCAGGCTCTTAGACCTGGCAGTCAGCCAATTTAAGCGGGAGGATTTGCTAAGTGTGCTTATCAGCGTCTACTTAAGGCCCGAAGGCTGGCTTGACGACGACATTGTGGGAATGGTCAATGAATCCGGTTACCTGGATGAACAGCATAGCAAGCTTGAAGACGTATTGATGCGAAGCTTGGGCCAAAAGCCCAAGAAGCGGTCTCTGAAGGTTGGCGAATTGATTAGTCGGGTCAAAGATCTCAAGCAAAAGCTGGAATGCTTAGCCTTGGGTAACTCTCTGGAAAGAGAAACTGTCTTCAATGAGGCCGGTCGCCCGCGTTCTAGCAAAGCTATTGCGCAGCAACTACCACTTTTCAGTACCTTAGGCGAGTCGGACCCATCCGCGTCCGACCCCCGGTCCGTTCCCTCCCCGGGCCGAGTAAGAACTTTTTCCGGGTTTGTGGCCCACGTCCGCAGACTGGTAATTGATCTTGGCTTTTATCAGAAGCTCGCAAGCCTGAGTGCCACGCCTCTTTTTGTGTTGCAGCGAGATCGTGAAGCTCTGCAAGTTCTTTTTTCCATATTGGAGGAGGCAGGGTTGTTACTCGAAGCCTGGGGCGAAGGACCGATCTCGTTTCAGACGTTTTTGAATCTGTCCACAGAGTTAGTTGCCGGTGCGACTTTGTCAGAGAAAAGTTCAAACCGAGAAGCAGTGTTGGCCCTCTCGCCGGTTCAAGCACTAGGGCTAGAAATCGACAGGGTATTTTTGTTGGGCTTTAGTGAAGGAGAGTTTCCAAGCCTGACGTGGGAGAACTCCCTCCTTAGAGACGAGGATCGGGGGCGATTAAATCCTCTTATAGCTGTAGTACTGTTCAGCAAGTTTGGGGGGCTGCTGGAGAGTTCTACGTTGAGAAAGACCCTGTTGACAAGTGTCGAAACGAGTCGTCAGGGCCCTTTGGAATTTTTTCTGGTCTTGGAATGTGCTCAAAGACAGCTCACTTGTTCGTATCCCGAGCGTGATCTGGAGGGTGAGATGCTTCTACCCTCGGTTTATCTCGCAGAAATATTGCGACATTTTGACAAGCCGTCCCCTGAAAAACCCGTGGTCCGTCGAATTCCAGCGACGCTTCGCAGCAGAGATTGGACGCAAGTTTATGATTGGTCTAGCTTGCTAAAGATGATTCTTAAGGTTTCGGCTTCGACGCCCGATGCCCTGGATTTAAGGCTGGAGGAGCTGTCTCCAATTTCGGAACAGCTTAAATCTCTTGACCTGGACCTGGGGCGTCTGAGACACCTTGCCCAGGTTGAGAGGGGACGTAAAGCCCACTTGATGGGTCTTTTGTCGGGAGATGCTTGTTTGAAGAACTATTACGCTGATCTCGTCCATGAGGGAAGCCTTTCCGACCTGTTAGACTTAAAGACCCACAAATGGAGTCCTACTGAATTTGAAACCATGGCCCAATGTCCCTTTGTTCATTTCGCATCGGCCTTCCTTCATCTGTATCCGCGGGATATTCCTCAATACGACCTGACACCTTTGACGCTGGGTACCTTGGCCCACAAAATCTTAAGAGAATTTCACAGCTCTGAACTTTCCCGCGATCCGGGCCAGGAACGTAAAAGGATAAGGTGGCTCATTCAGAAAGTGCTTCAAGCATGGGAAAACAATACTCCGAATTTGAATTTAGGTTATTGGGAGGTTCGCAGAGCAGAACTTCAAGCCGCCCTGGAAGATTATGCCGGATATGCGGCCGATTCCTTGAATCCTGAGTTTGAGAATTTTTCCCAAGAATTCCGCATTAGCGAGAGCCTGTCGATTGGCGACCTGAATCTTGAGATAGAAGGGAAACCAGACTGGGTCAGGCTCCAGGAACCAGGCAACAAGATTCACTCCATTGACGTCGTTGACTTCAAGTACAGTGCCGATCGTCCCCGTCTAGTTGCTCTCACAAAACAGGAGAATTTTGGAAAGACTTCCTTTCAGCTACCGTTGTATCTCTATCTGGTCTGGCGTCACTTGGCAAAGCAAGGGAGGGCTGTTTCGTCACAACTGCGACTTTTAGGTCATTATGTCGTTTTGCGTTTCCCAGTGCTGAAGCAGTGCACGTTTGAAGCCGGACTGGAAATGTTTGATCCCGTTCTACTAGGGATAAAGCAGCAGGTGCAACGAATCCAGCGCGGAATCTTTCATCCCGACCCTCTCCCGGGGAGATGCGGCCGGAGATGCCTTGAAGGCGCAAAGAAGATTAGAGTAGATGTAGCGAGCAGCCTCAGACCGCCCAGGAGTGCGATTCTGTCGGCCACAGACCCCTCACCCGGCCTTCGGCCACCCTCTCCCATTGGGAGAGGGGCTGGGGGTGAGGGGACGGCAGCTTAACAAATTTGACCGAAGTTTGAACTTCTTCGCCACCAAGTAACCCTATAGTAGCTTCTAGGAGTATTAACCCCTCAATTCATCGAGGGGTTTCTAAAGTTTGGACATTTTTAAGCCACGACCAACGGTCGCGGCTTCTTGGAGTGCGGGGGCTTGACGCCGCTTTCATTGGCGCTGGCTTGACAGCGCCCCCAAACGAGGACCGAAAAGTTTGCTACGTTTTTGAAACACACGTTTCGTAATGATTTATCTTCGAAATGCACCTGAAACGCTTGTTGGGAGTTTTTGCTCGCGTCGGCAGTTGGTGCCTGCCTCAAAGCCGCAGGCCAACAAAGCGCTGTCAAGCCAGCGCACTCCAAATGCGAGCCCCCCAAACGTCCGAAAGGGATGGATAAATCAGCCCAGAGTTGTGCGGCAACGCTTTCTTTGGCTTTTTATTCTCCGCTCTGGATAGCCCCTGCTGATCAATTTCATGAAAGCCACCTACAACCAGAGCCAACTGGACGCCATTGACTTTAGCACCAGTACTGTGGTCAGCGCCAGCGCCGGAACTGGCAAGACCTGGACTCTGGCAGGTCTGTACCTCAAACTCCTGAGGCAGGGCCTCGAGCCAGAAGAAATCGTTGCCATTACTTTTACTGAAAGAGCTGCCGCAGAAATGCGCGGCCGAGTTCGGCAAGAAATCCTGGCCCAGATCGAAGCTTCCCTGGACGACTCCGATGGGGGCGAGCCATGGGGCAAGAGGCTCGCAAAAATCAATGCCGCTCCCATCTGTACGATCCATTCTTTCTGCTCGCGACTGTTGCGAGAGAATCCTCTGGAGGCAGAGCTGGACCCCCAGTTTGTTGTGATGGACGAAGCGACAGCCGCTTCGATGTGTCATGAGGCCATCTTGGAAACGATTCATCAATGGATCACTTTGCGAGATCCACGAGTCTTGCAACTGTTTCGTGATTTTCAATTGGAGCGCAGAGATAGTCATGGCCCGGCCCGCCTTATAGAAATCGTTGAATCCGCCCTCAGTTGGCTGAATGGATTGGGAATCAACCTTGCGAGCCATGACAAGAGGAGCCGGAACTGGTTAGAAGCTAAATGGGACGCGCAGCAGAAGCAGCTTGCCCAATTGAAGGTGCAGCTAGAGAACAGGCTGGCCGCAGTGGGAGTTGCTTTTCGCGAGATTGCTCAGGTTGAGCAGCCGCATGGTCGAGCCGCCGAAAGGTGGGTGGACCAGGTTCGTTCCAACCTGACCCAAATCGAAGAGGCTCTGTCTCGGCTGAATATGGAATCAACAGCGGATTACACAATGCCAATGGTCAGCCTCTTGAAGCTATCCCGACCTGGAAGGTTGACGGCAGATCCCGCCAATCAGGTTCTGCTGACCAATCTGCCGCTTCTTCGTAAGGCTTTAGACCCGGAGGTAGAAGGTTCACTGATTTCAATCCTGGGGGCTCTCAAGAGCGGCCCTTTGACTGAGAATTTAGTTTGGCTGGTGGCTGTATGTCAGCGCCGCTACCAGGCGCGCAAGCAGGAGGACCGCTCGCTGGATTTTGACGACTTGCTTTTGAAGGCCTATGAAATTCTTAACTCCAACTTGGACCTGCGTCGCGTTTACAAAACGAGGTTCAAAGCGATCCTGGTGGATGAGTTTCAAGACACCAACCAAATTCAGGGCAAGCTGATTGTCCTGTTGAGCGAAAGCCTGGGGAGGGAAATGGAGGTGCATTCGTTCGATTCCTACGGCTCAGTGTTGGATAAGGTTTCCCTTTCCCGCAATCGGCTCTTTATTGTGGGAGATCCCAAGCAGTCCATCTATAGGTTCCGCCAGGCCAATGTCAGTGTTTTTGCTAAATTGAAAGAAAGGATCCTCGCGGCAAAGGGCAAGTCTGTCCCCTTAAAAGAAAATTATCGATCCCAGACTCAGCTTTTAGAATTCAGTAATTGGCTTTTTGCCCGGGTGATGGATGGTCGTGGCTCACAACTTCTGCCCGAAGAAGTTGACCTTAGCCATCGTATTCGATTCTCTGACGAAGATGTCCTGGTTCCACCTAACAAGAATGGCAGCGAATCAGGTGCAGAACAAAGGGCTGGCAAGCTTCAGTTGCTACTGAGCGATCCGTATGCGAAGGCAGCCCAGGGGCGGTTCGAAGAAGCCAGGGGTATTGCCAGCATGATTGAAGACGGGCTAGAACACGGCCAGTTGTCGAATTACAAGCAGGCAGTTATTCTATTGCGGAACAGCAAGCATTTCGAAGTCTACCGGTCAGCTTTGGAAGAGAGGCAAATTCCCTCATACGTGATTAAAGGTGGAGGGTTCTTTAGGCGTCAGGAAATTTCTGACCTCATTTCCTTTTTGGGCTTCATTCAAGACCCGCATGACGACCTGGTCCTGGCTGAAGTCCTGACTTCACCGTTAGGTGGCTTGAACTTTAATGATTTGCTGGAACTGAGCGCCTTTCGCCGCCACAGGTCAATCCAGACACTTTATCAGGCTGTCTTGCAGATAAAGTCCGGTGGTTCGCACTGGGAAGAGCGGCTACATCATTTCTTGGCACTTTCCCACCCCCTCGTATATCTCCGTGATCGTCTCGAGGCGCCAGAAATTCTGGAAATGGCGTTGAGCAAGAGCGGATACGAGGCATTGCTTATGGGGCAAGAAAATGGAGAACAACACTGCGCTAATGTTCGAAAACTCATTGAAATCTCCCGTCGCTTCAGCCGTCGAGGAAAAGCCTCATTGGACAACTTTGTCAGTTATCTCAAAGATCAGCGTCTCCAGGAAAGCGGTCGTGTGGCGGAAGCGCAAATCATCGGGGAAGAGGACGACGTTGTTCGCCTCATGACAGTTCACCAAGCCAAAGGACTCGAGTTCGATACGGTCTTTCTGGCCGATTTAGGTTCCAAATCCGGCGCCGAGAAG
>QHZQ01000266.1:8394-9682 GCA_003224725.1 Acidobacteriota bacterium
ACGGCATCAAGCGTGAGCGAATGCCAAACCGATTGATTCAAATTTGTGAAAGAAGACAGGCTGACGAGGAATACGAGGAGGAAAAGAGGCTCTTTTATGTCGCCATAACTCGTGCCAGGCGTAATCTCATCTTGGGAGAAGGGCATTGCTACAGAGCTCAGGGCCAATGGCGAAGGTGGTTGCTAGGGACGATCGCAGCAGTTTCGGAAACTGAAAATGTTCTGGAGAGAGTTCGCCGCGGCCAGCTTTCGGAAGCTGTAATTCCTTGCGCTCAGGCTTCACTGAGTGTAATTCGTGCCGGAACTCTGAGTCGGCAAAGAATAAAAGAGGGCCGAAGGGAAGTCCATGAATCTTTTCCTCAAGGCTCCGAGTTGAGAGGCCTTGCCAACCAAGTTTTTGGCTGGATGCCTCTTCCTCCAAGGGTCGTCGAATTGTCTCCTGGAGCGCTTTCCGATTTGGCTAAATGCGAACGCTATTTCTATTTAAGCCGAATGGAAGGATTAGCGGAGTTTCCTCCCTCTCCAAATGGCTCCATTGACGCCATGGATCTGGGTAATTTTGTTCATGCTATTTTAGAAAGTTTTCCGTCTGGGACTCCACCAGGTTTAATTTCGGAAGAGCTCGATCACCTTTTGGGTGAAAAGTTGGAGCCTGGCCTCCTTGATCCAGGTGTCGGACAAGAGGTAAAGGACGACCTTGCCAGATTTTTCCAGGGACCTGTCTGGCAAAGAATTGCCGGAAACACGAGCTTGCAAAGAGAACTCCCTTTTGTGCTGGCTCTGCGCAGTACCCAGGTGGAACTTTTTATTCGCGGGCGAATCGATGCCGTGGTTTGTGAAGAGGGAAATCCTCTCATTCTTGATTACAAATATTCTCTTAACGATGAAAATCAACTGCCGAAATACGAAATTCCCATGGATATCTATGCTCTGGCTTTGATGAAGGCCTTGGGTTCGAGAACGGCTGAAGTCATCTTGGCCTTTCTACGGGAAAGAACAAATGCTATCGTATCCCGCGCAGTGACTGATCCGGAACAAATTGAGGCGCGACTTCTAGCACTGGCCCAGTCTTACCAAGAAAAGGTTTTTAGGAATGATATGCAGGAATGGAAAAAAATCGATCAGAGCCGGTGCCACGCCTTGGAATGTGGCTTCAGGAGCTATTGTTGGAAATGATCAAAAGACTTTTGACTAGTTCCACTGGCGGCCGACGAAGTTCCCGAATCGGTCAAATTTTGTCTACAGCCGAAAGCCGCCCCTCACGCCCAGCCCCTCTCCCTTGGGGAGAG
>QHZQ01000103.1 GCA_003224725.1 Acidobacteriota bacterium
TCTTCTCCCGATTTTCTGCATTATTACGGGAGCCAGCCCCGTAAGCTGGTGCTCCGTATTCGCTGGTTGGGTAAGAGTCCCAAGTAGACTCTTTCCTGTTAAGTAATGCGTTAGAACGTGTGAAAGAATTAAAAATCCACCCCTCACCCGGCCCGGGGCCCTCTCCCCAAAAAGGGGCGAGGGAGTAAGTTCAATTTTTTCTTTCCACGCTTAGACCGAGTACGAGTGATTATGAGAGCACGAGCATGAAAGAGATTCAAACCGGTTTTGTCATTCTGGACCATCCCGCCGACCTCGGCATCGAGGCACACGGGAAAACACTGGCCGAGTCGTTTGAACAAGCAGCCCTTGGATTGATGTCCGTCATTGTCGATCTAGCCACGGTAGAACCTATCCAATCCAAAAAGCTGCAATTGAAGGCGGCTGATGTAGAGCAACTCTTAGTGAAGTGGCTGGCAGAAATATTGTATCTTTATGACGGTCAGCGGTTCGTGGCATCGACGTTTACTGTTACAAAACTGGCTCCAGACCAATTGAACGCCACGGTGCGCGGCGAAAAACTTTCAGCTGCAAAGCATCTAACCAAGCTTGATGTGAAAGCGATTACTTATCATCAACTGCTGGTATGCGAAGACGAGCAGGGAGCAAGGGTCAGGGTATTTTTGGACATCTAATTGACCAAGGGTCTCCCGCCTTGAGATCCTGGCACATCGTGCTCGCCGTCCTCATCATACTCGTCCTCGAAACCCAAAAGCCGAGCACAAGAAGGAGAACGACCAGAGTTCAGGATCAAGGCTCTTGTTTGTGTTAATCTAAAACATAGACTCGATGTTATTAGCCAAATTATACACCAATGAGGCGATCCCCCTCACCCCCGTCCCCTCTCCCCCCAATGGCAATGGGGGCGAGGGGAGAGTAAACTGTAATTTATTACTCCCTCTCCCATGGGGAGAGGGTGGCCGTAGGCCGGGTGAGGGGGTTGCAGCCGACGGAGCGAGGGTCTTCAGCGTCGATGGTGTTGTTCAATGCATAATTTGGGTATTAATCCCTCGATTTATTGACGGTTGGAACTTAAGAACGAACGACCCCTTCAGGGCTCTTCAGCCGACACTTGCTCCCGTGGCTTTCCGTTTGTGGAGGAGACGGAAACCGTTGAAACGGTTGCGGATCAAGTTGGCCTAGGATCTCCCTCGATGAATCAAAGCGTTAATCAAATGTCCCAGCTCCAGGTCAACGTTAAGAGTCTATTGAAAGACGAAAACAATGTTGAAGAAAGTCGATAATTACCGTTACCTCATCCCCACGTCTTACAAACAAGGGATGCGCCTAGAGGGATTGATCTATGCCAACGACGAGCTGATCCGGCAAATTGAGAAAGATCAAACCATGGATCAAGTAGCCAATGTGGCGACATTGCCCGGTCTAGTCGGTCGTTCTCTCGCTATGCCAGATGCCCACCAGGGCTACGGTTTTTGCATTGGGGGCGTTGCCGCGGCCGATTTGAACGAAGGGGTCGTGTCGGCCGGCGGAGTTGGGTTTGATATTAATTGTGGTGTCCGGCTGCTGGCTTCGTCGTTCAGTGAAAGCGAAGTTCGGCCAAGATTAGAGCAACTTCTAAATCAACTCTTTCGCGACATTCCCTGCGGCACGGGACGGAGAGGGTTGCTGAACGTGGCCAAATCGGAACTGGATCAGGTGTTGCGCCTCGGGGCTCAGTGGGCCGTCGAGCAGGGCTACGGGAAAGAGGGAGATATTGCCCATATTGAGGAGTACGGCAAAATCCCACAAGCCGAGGCCTCTCTGGTAAGCCATCGCGCTAAGGAGCGTGGGCATGATCAACTGGGAACACTTGGCTCAGGCAATCACTTCCTCGAAGTCCAGGTCGTGGAGCAGATCTTCGATCCTGAATTGGGGCCGAAGTTTGGTCTTCATCAAGGACAGGTTGTGGTTTTGATGCACAGTGGTTCCCGCGGATTGGGTCATCAGGTATGCACCGACTATCTGGATTTGATGCAGGGAGCAATGAAGAGATACGGCATCGTAGTGATCGATCGACAACTTGCGTGTGTTCCGATTCAGTCAAGGGAGGGGCAGGATTACCTGGCAGCGATGGCAGCGGCGGCCAATTTTGCCTTTGCCAATCGGCAAATGATTACCCATTGGACGCGCAATGCCTTTGAGCGTGTTTTGGGAAATGGTGATTTGAAGGTGGTGTACGATGTCTGCCACAACATTGCCAAGCGCGAGGAACACCAGGTGGGGGACAGGAAAAAGGAAGTCCTGGTTCATCGCAAAGGTGCCACCCGAGCCTTTCCTAAAGGGCATCCGGCTTTACCTATAGAATTACGCGAGGTGGGTCAACCTGTGTTAATTCCTGGAAGCATGGGGACATGCTCGTACGTTCTGGTTGGGACGGAGCAGGCTATGAGAGAAACCTTCGGATCCTCTTGTCACGGTGCAGGCAGGGCTAAGAGCCGAACCCAGGCAAAACGCGAGACTACGGCGGATCAATTGCTCCAGGAACTAAAGGACAAAGGGATTCTCGTTAAAGGTCAAACCCGCTCAGGGCTCACGGAAGAAAAACCCGATGCCTACAAGGACGTCAGTCAAGTGGTTGAGGTGGTTCACAACGCAGGCATTGCCAGGAAAGTGGCCAAGCTGATTCCAATTGCCGTGATGAAAGGGTAGGATTCCTTAAGCTAGGAGGTGTTTTCCCAGTGGCGCTTGTCTCCTGACCGAGGAACTCTATGGGTCGGGTTGAGCGCGGCTTGTCCTCCTTTAAAGAGGAGACAGTTGAAGGCAATTTCCGTTCATGCAGATCTTCTTTCGCTGTCGTCACTGCTTTGCAGAATGCAAGGCAAATCCCGCTTACGATAAAGGATTGGTGTCGTGCAAAGCCTGTGGTAAGCAGCAAGCCCTAAGGTACACCGAGTCTCACAGGATCCAGAATGTCGTCGATAGGTGTGTGGTTTGCAGTCGGGAAGACTTCTATATTCGCGATGAGACACGAAAGGCCTTGGGATTGTTTTATCTCCTTGCCGGGTTAAGTGCTGCTTATTTCACTTATGGTGCTAGCTTAGCTTTAGGGGGATGGGGTTTTTACTGGCACTTTTGCAAATATCCTAAATTGACTATCTGCTATCACTGTTATGCGAAATACCGAAACTGTCGGCAGAATCCCCGACACAAAGAGTACGACCTGGAGTTCGTGGCCCATTTGGAAAAAGAGATTCGAAATGACCGGACATTCCGCGATTTTCGTTAAATGGAAGAGGCACCCCCGAAACTAATGAACCGCGAAGAGCGAAGATGAAGAAGAGGAAAGATGGAGTAAGGTTATCATCTTAGATTTAGATGTTTAAAGTTTTTTCCGAACTCATTCGTATCTGTTGGATGTTTCGCGATCGAAAGTGGTATTCACACCCTCCTTTCCTACCTTTACCTCCCAAGAAATATTTGGAATGGAGAATTGAAACGGCCTATGGAGATAAGAGTTTTAAAAAGTTGAGATGGCACGATGTGACAGCTTATGCGCGTTGGCACCGGGCGATGAGGTTGAAGCCTTCCAGTCCTGTGGTCAAGGGCGACATCTGGGAATAACTCACTAATCTAGTTGTAGCGAGCAACCTCAGACCGCCGAGGAGTGCGGTTCTATCTCCCACGGACCCCTCACCCGGCCTTCGGCCACCCTCTCCCATTGGGATAGGCATGGGAGCTTTGAGAAAGCTCTCTGGGTGAGGGGACCGCAGCTTAACAAATTTGACCGAAGTTTGAACTTCTTCGCCACCAAGTAACCCTAGTATTGCCATTCTGTCGGTTTGAATGCAATTGCTCCTAGCCCCTTAACTGGGCTGTTTTTGGTCTAACTTGTGATAATATGTACAAGTGGCCTCCGGGGTCTGAGGTCTCGCTTGGGGGGTTACGGGCTGGAAGTCTGCAAAGGTAGAAATAGAAACGGAAATCTCAAGTCTTTACTTAAGTTTGAGCTCTTCTGAAAATCCCCTCCTGGGAGGGTAGGTGTGAAGGAATTCAAAACCGGCCGGGATCGGGAGGGCGAGGCTCCCGCCGAGCCTCATGGGGCAAGGACTTCTGGGGCGATGGCTCGCCAGGAGGCTCGCCCTCCCAATTCTTTCACACCTGCACCCTCCTGAGAGGGAAATATGGATTTTCAGCTTTGGTGGTGCTGAGCAGCAGCATGAAGGCTCCCTTGGAAAGAGTAAGAGCCCGACTACGATGCTCCACCCTTTGCCACTCTCTCATTTGGGAGTGGAAGGAGTTGAGGGTTTTTGTTCCAGGGTGAGGGGAACAGCATCCATCGCAACTCCAGGGTCTTTCAGTATATTTTTCGAAAACCGAGGGTGTTCGAGATCCCATA
The DNA here is from genome assembly GCA_003224725.1 of Acidobacteriota bacterium. Taxonomy (GTDB): domain Bacteria; phylum Acidobacteriota; class Terriglobia; order Versatilivoradales; family Versatilivoraceae; genus QHZQ01. The sequence continues at coordinate 4,376 of QHZQ01000103.1, forward strand.
AATTGTTTTATGCCAATCACTGACATTGAAGGTGTGACCGAAACCTATCTCAAAATGCGGGAGAAGCTCAAAGATGTTGTGCCGGACTTTGAGCTGCGATACAAAGCCGAATTGGCTTTTGAGATTAACCGACTGAAAGCTGAACGTGGCGCCGTGATCTTGGGTCACAATTATATGGAGCCAGCATTGTTTCATTCAGTCCCTGATTTTACCGGGGATTCGTTGGAACTCAGCCGCAAAGCCGCAGAAACGGAACGAGACCCTATCGTTTTTTGCGGCGTCCGTTTCATGGCGGAAACCGCCAAGATTCTTAATCCAGATAAAACGGTGTTAGTTCCCTCCATGAATGCAGGTTGTTCATTGGCAGCCAGTATCACTGCCGAAGATGTGCGAAAGTTGCGAGAGCAATTTCCCGGAGTGCCGGTTGTGACGTACGTCAATACCTATGCCGACGTAAAAGCGGAGAGCGACATATGCTGTACCTCGGGTAACGCGGTGGCAGTGATTGAATCCCTCAAAACAGACCGAGTCATCTTCCTGCCAGATGAATATTTGGCTAAGAACGTGGCCAGGGAAACTGGGAAGCATATCATCTTCCCGGTGCATCAGCCGCTGGCTCGCAAAGACCGCCAGGATGACTTGGAGTACGCCCTAATCGGCTGGCACGGCAAGTGTGAAGTCCATGAAAAATTCTCCGTGGAAGACATCCAGTTTGTGCGCCGGCAATTTCCTGATGTTGTGGTGCTGGCTCATCCGGAATGCAGCCCGGAGGTTGTTGAAGCGGCAGACTTCTCGGGAAGCACCTCGGCGATGATCAAATACGTGCAGCAGACGCGGGCTCCGCGCTATCTTTTGCTTACGGAGTGCAGCATGGGCGATAACGTTGCTGCCGAAAATCCTGAAAAGGAGATGCTGCGCCTGTGCAGCGTCCGTTGCCCTCATATGAACCAGATCACGTTGGAAGATACTCTGAATGCTCTGCGCTATAATCGCTTTCAGGTAGAAGTGCCAGAGGAAATTCGGGTACGCGCCAGGCGAGCGGTGGACCGCATGCTGGAGATCGGCCCCTAGCCGGCTACCCTGGCCTGAAGCGAAAGGTCACGGTTACCCACGACTGAATTTTAGGCACGAAATCTTGTCCTCAGTTTCTTGCTCGCCTTAGTTGAAAAGGTCCTGAAGAATCCGTATCTAAATGACTAAAATCCTGTTAACTGGCGGTGCCGGATTTATTGGATCGCACCTGGCAGAACGATTGATCCAGCAGGGCCATCGACTCGTGTTGGTCGACGACCTCAATGATTTTTATTCGCCTGAGACCAAGCGGCGGAATCTAAAAGAGATTAAGGCCAACGCCTCCTTTGAGTTTGTCCAGGCGGATATTTGTGATCAAGCTGCGATTGAGAAGGTCTTCGAGCAGTATCGGCCAGAAGTCATTATTCATCTGGCAGCCAGAGCAGGAGTGAGACCTTCGTTGGAACAACCTTTCCTTTATGAGAGAGTCAATGTGCATGGGACCCTGGTCCTTCTGGACCTGGCACGACTTTATGGCGTGCGGAAATTTGTTTTCGCCTCTTCCAGCTCCATCTATGGTATCACCAGCAAAACACCCTTTTCGGAGAACGAGTCGGATCCTAACCCCATCTCGCCCTATGGAGTCACCAAGCTGGCTGGAGAAAAACTGTGTTATGTCTACTCTCATGTCCATCATCTTCCCACCATTTGTTTGAGGTTCTTCACCGTATATGGTCCAAGACAGAGACCGGATTTAGCCATCCACAAGTTTGCCAAGCTCATTGAGCAAGGCCAGGAGATTTCCGTCTTTGGAGATGGAACCTCTTTTCGCGACTATACCTACATAGATGATACGGTGGACGGCATTCTGGCTACTCTTGAACTCCAGGTACCTTTTGAGATATTCAATCTGGGAAACTCTAATCCGGTTTCATTAACCGAAATGATCCGTCTTCTGGAAAAGCACTTAGGCAAAAAGGCTCAACTTCAATTCAAGGAGAGTCAACCGGGAGATATGCCTTTCACCTGTGCCGACCTCAGCAAAGCCAAGCAGCGTTTAGGGTATAGACCCAAGGTTCCCTTTGAAACAGGCTTGTCGCGCTTTGTTGCCTGGTTTCAACAGAACCATCACAAGACATAACTAGCAGGGTTGTGCCTCAAGCCGACCAGGCAAGCTGAAGAATTGCGCTCTTGCTCGTGCTCGTACCGAATTCAAGGTCAAGACAGAGCATGAGCACGAGTAAGAGTAAGAGCACGAATAGGCAAGAAAACCTGACCCAACTATGGGCTGCTGTGGACGGCATTGTGGCCCGGGGTGGTTTTGTATAATATTTTCATGTGACTTGGAGAGAGCTTTATTTCTTTAAGGAGGAACAGCGATGGTTGTGGATGTGGACATCAAAGTGATCCATGAAAGGGTGAAACTGGAAAGTGCCTTTGTCGAGTCCCTGAAACGGGAGGTTCAGAAGGTGATTGTTGGCCAGGATTACATGATTGACCGAATCCTTATTGGCATCCTGAGCCAGGGACACATCTTGCTGGAGGGGGTTCCCGGATTAGCCAAGACCTTAACTGTGAAAACCTTCGCCAAAGCCATCGAAACTGGGTTTCAGAGAATTCAGTTTACCCCTGACCTTTTGCCGGCGGATCTCATTGGAACTATGATTTTTGACCAGAAGAGTGGTGACTTTATCCCTCATAAAGGTCCGATTTTCTCAAACATCATTCTGGCCGATGAAATCAATCGTGCGCCGGCCAAAGTTCAGAGTGCGTTATTAGAAGCTATGCAGGAAAGGCAAGTGAGCATTGGGGGCGTCACTTTTGCGCTCGACGATCCTTTCCTGGTTTTGGCCACGGAAAATCCTATTGAGCAGGAAGGAACTTATCCTTTGCCGGAAGCCCAAGTGGATCGCTTCATGTTGAAGCTGCTGATCACGTACCCCAACAAAAAGGAAGAAAAACAGATCCTGGAGAGAATGACCGAAGGCGGAGAAATCAATGTCAACGCGGTGATTCAACCCAAACACATCTTTAACGCGCGCGAAGTGGTGAGCCTGGTTTACATGGACGAAAAGGTCAAAGACTATATTGTCGACCTGGTTTTTGCCACACGTCAACCAGAAGACTATCGCCTCGAGGCTAAGGATCTTATCCAATACGGAGCCTCTCCTCGAGCCACTATTTTTCTTTCCAAAGCTGCCAAAGCTCATGCTTTTATTAATGGAAGAGGATATGTGACTCCCGAGGACGTAAAGTCTGTCGGCCTGGATGTTTTACGCCACCGTATTATTCTGACCTATGAGGCGGAAGCCGAGAACGTGACTCCCGAGGAAGTAATTCGACGCGTTTTTGATAAGGTGGTAGTGCCGTAAGAAACGTGATACGTGATACGTGAAGCGTGATACGTGATACGTGAAAGAAAGTCATTAGTACGCTGATTATTTTCACGTATCACGCGTCACGTTTCACGTTTCGAGCTGATTGTGAGTAACCCCTCATAAAGGATAAACCTCTCTCATCTTGATAATTCTGTCGCCATGCTTCCCAAAGAGATTCTCCAAACCGTCAAGCGCATCGAAATCCGAACGAACCGGCTGGTTAATGAAGCTTTGGGCGGAGAGTACCACTCAGTATTTAAAGGCCGGGGTATGGAATTTGATGAGGTGCGCGAGTATCAGTATGGCGATGATATCCGCACTATCGACTGGAATGTTTCCGCCCGGCTCGGACGCTTTTACGTAAAACGTTATGTTGAAGAACGGGAGCTGACCGTAATGCTTTTGGTGGATTTGAGCGGCTCGAAGGACTTTGGCACGGTGCGACGGTTTAAGAACGAACTGGCCGCTGAGCTGGCAGCCCTTTTGGCATTTTCTGCCATCAAAAATAACGACAGAGTTGGGGCCCTAATCTTTACCGACGTGGTGGAGAAGTATATCTCTCCAAAGAAAGGTCGAAAGCATGTTCTGCGAGTGGTCCGAGAACTTCTGGCTTACGAGCCCATTCACCGCAGGACTTCCATTGAAACCGCACTCCGGTATCTGAATAACGTGCTTAGTAAGAAATGTGTTGCCTTCCTGATTTCCGATTTTTTTGACCAAGGTTACGAAAAGGCCTTAAGGGTAGCTAATCAAAGGCATGACTTGATCGCTTTGTCCATCAATGATCCACGAGAGCGGGAATTGCCCGACGTCGGCATCCTGCAATTGCTGGACCCTGAAACTGGGGACGTCCTTTGGATTGACACGTCGCTCAAACAAGTTCGAGAACAGTATCGTCAGTTAACCCAGGCTTTCATGGAAACTCGTAATAAAATATTTAAGAGAAATCGGATTGAGTTTGTCGACCTCTTCACGCATCAACCCTACGACGTGCCTCTGGTGAAATTCTTTCGTGAACGGGCTAAGCGATTCCGATGAAAATGAAATGAAAAGCATTGCCCTACCAAGACACAAAGATAAGAGGCAAAGGGAAAAAGGCAAAAGGCAAAAGAGAACGAGGCAATTTTTTCCTTTTGCCTTTTACCTTTTGCCTTTTATCCTCGTATGGCCTTTCATCCGAATTTCCACGTTATTGCTGGTGGCCAATGAAAAGTTGGCCCAGCTCAAAGCCTCGGTCGATAACACCAACATTACAGTCGGGGACATTCTCCAACTCAACTTGGAGGTCAAGCGACCCAAGGCCGCCGGGGTCGCTTTCCCTACCATCGGCCCGCAACTGAAAGACTGGATCGTAAGGGATTCCGTCCGCTCACCCTCTAAAGAGACTGAACCAGGCTGGTTTTCTGAATCTTTAAGGTTGCAGCTAACGATTTATAAAACCGGCGATTTTGAGATCCCGCCGCTGGAAGTCGAAGTCGTGCATTCTAATGGTGAGAAACAGGTGCTCACTTCGGATCCAATTAAGATCAAAGTTCAATCGGTACTCAGTGGGGACCAGGAACAATTGAAAGGAATCAAGGCTCAAGCAGATATTCCCGCGGACTACAAGCCATTCTTACTGCTTCTGGCTGCGCTTGGGGCCCTTGCCCTCATTATCTATCGGGCGATTCATTTCTTTAAGAATCGGAAAGGAATCGAGACATTCATTCCCGAGGAAACCCGCTCACCTGAGGAAATCGCTCGGGAAGCCATTCGCGCTCTGCTGGCCAGAAAATTAGTCCAGAAGGGTTATCTGAAGGAATTTTATTTGGAACTTTCGGAAATCGTGAAACGTTATCTAGGCTTAAAGCTTGGCGTCCCTTCGTTAGAGAGAACGACCGAAGAGTTCAGCCGCGATCTCAGAGAAACGGCCGTCTCGTGGGAAGAGTTCCAGCTCATTAAGGAATTTTTAATGGATTGCGATTTAGTCAAATTTGCCAAGTACAGACCGTCAGAAGAGGAAATAGACCGTATCGTTCAACGATCATTTGACATCATTGACGCAACCGAGGCTAATAAGAAAACGGAATTCGTCGCTCAAGTCACTCAAGAGGTTTCAAAATAATGTTGGGAGCTGGTCTGTCCCAGTTTCGTTTTGCAGATCCCTGGTACCTATCGCTGTTGTTGATCCTACCGCTGTTGGCGTTTCGTCAGCGCTGGTCTCAGAAGCACTCTGAGGGCGGGCTATGTTTCCCTCAAGTAAAATTGGCCAGACCATTAGGGAGCTCCTGGACGACCCGATTTCACAAGAACCTTTACCTCTTCAAGATGGCTGGGATTGCTGTCTTAATCCTGGGCTTCGCTCGACCCCAATTGGGCTCGGCAGAGGAGGACATTCTGACCGAAGGGGTTGACATCATGATTGCTATTGACATTTCGGGCAGCATGGCCGCCGAGGATTTTCGTCCCAAGAACCGTATCAGTGTAGCCAAACAGGTCGTCAAGGACTTTGTGCAAGGTCGACGCAGCGACCGTATCGGGCTTGTCATTTTTGCGGCCAAGAGCTTTACCAAGTGCCCGCTTACCATTGATTATGATGTCTTACTGAGGCAGATAGACGACGTTCATTTGGGAGCCATTGAGGACGGCACAGCCATTGGCAATGGCTTGGCAACGGCGATCAACCGACTGCGCTTGTCTAAAGCCAAAAGTCGCGTAATCATCCTATTGACGGACGGGGTGAATAACAGTGGAGAAATCGATCCCTTGACAGCGGCTGACATTGCTCAAAGCCTGGGCATCAAAGTCTATACGGTTGGAGTCGGCAAAGAAGGCATCGCTCCTTTCCCTGTGAACGATCCCGTTTTTGGAAAGCGTTATGTCGATGTAGAGGTTCAAATTGACGAAGGGGTCTTACAGAAAATGGCTCAAATGACGTCCGGCAAGTATTTCCGGGCGGTAGATCGAGATTCGCTCGAACAAATTTTTAAAACCATTGATGGCCTGGAAAAATCCAAAATCAGCGTCAAGTCTTATACACATTATAATGAAATTTTCAGTTATTTCTTGTGGCCGGGATTAGGCCTGCTTTTAGGAGAAGCTGTCCTTTCTAATACGCGGTTTCGCAAGGTTCCGTAAGCCATGCACATTGCTGAATCTCAATATTTATACCTATTCTGGCTGATGCCTGTTTTGTGTCTGTTTTTTTGGTGGGCTTTTCGCGAGCGCAGAAGGGCGTTGCGGCGTTTCGCTGAAGACCATTTAGTACCGAGCCTGATCAGTGGCATCAGCCTGGGCAAGCAGGTACTGAAAGTCGTCCTCTTCTTGCTGTTTGTGGTCTTCGTCCTACTGGCGTTGGTTCGCCCTCAGTGGGGAACCAAGTTGGAAACAGTGAAGCGCATGGGAGTCGATGTCATGGTTGCGCTGGACACTTCTTTGAGCATGGAGACTCAGGACGTAGTTCCGAGTCGCCTGGAAAAAGCCAGGCATGAGGTGAAGGCCTTGATTGACATCCTTCAGGGCGACCGGGTTGGGTTAGTGGTCTTTGCCGGCACAAGTATGGTGAACTGTCCCCTGACCATCGACCAGAATGCCGTCAAGCTGTTTCTCGACATTATAGATACGCAAGTCATTCCCCTTCCGGGAACCAATATTGGCGAAGCCATTCGGCTGGCCAGCCAATCTTTCAGCGAAAAAGAGCGCCGGCACAAAGTGTTGATCCTGGTCACCGATGGCGAAAATCTCGAAGGCGACCCGATCAGTGCCGCTGAAGAGGCGAAAAAAGCGGCGGTGCTGATTTTTGCCTTAGGGGTAGGGACAGGAGCAGGGGAACCCATCCCCCTGCGCGACGAGAAGGGAAATGTCACAGGCTACAAAAAGGATGAAAGCGGTAGTGTGGTAGTGAGTCGCCTGGACGAGATAACCCTGGAAAAGGTTTCCAGTATCACCGGCGGGAAATACTACCGCGCGACTGCCGGAGAAGAAGAACTGCAGAAAATATACGATAGCATTTCGCAGATGGATAAGAAGGAGTTTCAATCCAAAGTCTACTTGACCTACGTCGATCGTTTCCAAATCCCCCTGGGAATTGCACTTTTTTTTATTCTTCTCGAGTCGCTCGTTTCAGATCGAAAGAGTCCGGGCGCCGAGACTTTTTGGTTGAGGCTCCCGAGATTGGTTCACACCTCGCAAGTGGAATGATAGAAGGGTCCCATTGGAGTAAAGCCCTCGCCCCCACTGGGGGAGAGGGTGGCCGCAGGCCGGGTGAGGGGTTGCAGCCGACGGAGCGAGGGTCTTCAGCGTCGATGGTGTTGCTCGATGCATAATTTGGGTAACAAACTTGACCAAGGTTCTGACCATGAATAAGCCAGCACTCTTGTTAACCTGTCTTGCCGTTTTCTTCCTGAACACCGGGCAGCTCTGGCGGGACAAGACTTCTCGAAAAAATGCTGAGGGGAATGACCTCTATCAGCAAAAAAACTACGGCGGGGCCCTCGAAAAGTACATCGAGGCTGGGGGAAAGCAGCATCAGTCAGAGCTTTCATACAACATTGGCAATACCCTCTATCAACAAAAGAAATATCCCGAGGCCATCAAGGAATTGGAGAAATCCGTCTCCGGCAGCTATCAGGCTCTTAACCAGAAGATCTACTTCAATCGCGGCAATAGCTTTTATCAGATGGGGCAATACCCTCAGGCGATTGAATCTTATCAGAAGGCTCTTGAGCTTGATCCCAAAGATCGGGACGCCAAACACAATTTGGAATTGGCTCTAAGAAAAATGCAGGAGAACCCGCAGCAACAAAAGCAGAATTCAGACAATAAAGATCAAAAGCAACAGAAGGATTCCTCATCCAAGGAAAACCAGCAGGAGCAGAATCAGCAGTCAGATCAACAGAAACAACCCAGCCGCCCTCAGCCGCAAAACCAGTCCGAGCAGCAGAAACCAAAGGCTGAGCCAAAACAGAACGAAGCCCAGCCTAATCAGCCCCAAAGGGCGGAACAGAAGCCCGGGATGGATCCAAAGGAGGCGCTCAGAATTTTGGACGCGATTAATAATCAAGAAAAAAAAGAACAGCGAAAGCAGGTTTTGAAAATACAAAGGCAACATATTTCGGGGAGAGACTGGTGATGAGACAAAGAATTTGCTTCGATGGTTACCATGAGGCCCTTTACCGAGTTGAATTTTGGGATCACGAAGGAGAAGCCCGCGACGTTTGCAACGACATTCGTCCGGGCTGCCCTCCAGGCCCTTTACGGAGTCCTGGCCTCCGCCTTTGGGAGCGATTGGCCGTCAGGCCGGATGAGGGAATTGCCAGGAGCGCTGTTTCATCCCGCAGATTTCGAATATCTTTCACCGGGCTCTTTGCTCCTCGCCTCTGTAACGGGATTTTGCTTTTGGTCTTCCTTTTTCCGATGGCAGTCTTGGCTCAAGAGGTTTCCGTGACGGCTGAGGCAGATCCTAATCCTGTGGGTGCTGATGATCAGCTCTCGTTGACCATCACCGTTAGCAGCCCCGGCGGTGGGGCTGAGCGGCCCCAGATTCCGAAGATCGATGGGCTGAAATTGGTAGGAGGTCCATCCGTCTCCAACCAGTTTCAATGGATCAATGGGCAGTCCTCCTCTTCCCAGAGTTTCACCTACGCGCTGCTACCTGAAAAAGAGGGGAGCTTCAAGATTCCACCTATAGCCGTCAAGGTCGGTGGGAAGAGCTATCACACGCAGGAACTGATCGTGAAAGTAGTAAAGGGTTCTGTCTTGGGGCAAAGTGGCACATCTCGCAGGCGAGGGCTTCCCTCCATTTTCGATGATATGGGATTGGATGAAGATAGTCCTCTCAGAGATCGAACTCCACGCCGCGGGGATGTTCTGACGACGGCTGAACTGGACAAGAAAACGCTCTTTATGGGAGAACAGATTACCCTGACCTATAAAATCTTAACTCAACTTCCGATTGCTCAAGTGGAAATCAAAGAAAGCCCTGCTTTGAAGGGTTTTTGGGTGGAAGAAATTGAGTTACCGAAGCAACCCGTACCGCAGGGCCGCAATCTCAACGGCAAGCAGTACACCGAATATACGATCAAAAAGCAGGCGTTGTTTCCCACAACTGCAGGCTCTCTTCAGATTCCTGCCTCCACTTTCGCTCTGGTGGTGAGAACCAGCACGGGCGGCTTCTTTTCATTCGGGACTCAAGAGACCGTGTTCCGCAAAACAGAGCCCCTGTCTATTAAGGTGAATCCACTTCCCGAGGTACGGAAACCCGCTGACTTCGGTGGGGCCGTGGGTAGCTTTAAAATAGAGACGTCGGTTGACAAAAGCAAAGCTGAAGTGGGAGAAGCGATCAACCTCAAGGTGGTCCTCTCCGGATTGGGAAACTTCCGAACCATTACGGATTTTCCGTTGCCCGAACTCCCGGGTTTTAAGATTTACTCTTCTAAGAGCAATGATAACGTAACCGTCCGTAACAACGTTCTCCAAGGTTCTAAGACTTGGGAATACGTCGTGATTCCTCAAGTTCCGGGAAAGGAATTCATTCCTGAAATGAAATTCAGTTATTTCTCTCCTGAGGCCAAACAGTATCGGGAGGCTCGAACGGCTGCTCTGGAAGTCGCAGTTCTCAAGGGCAAGGGAGTGCCGGGCGGAGAACCAGGACAGGTGGCCTTTGCCCAGCAAGGCCTTGTGAAACGAGGGACCGACATCAACTACATTAAGCTATCCACTGGAGCTTTAAAAAACCGCTCGAAACACCTCTACCAGTCCTCTTGGATCTATCTCGCTTTGTTCCTCCCTCTATTCTTCAATGGTGGTTTGCTGTTCTACAGCAGCCAGCAAGCTCGCCTGCAGCACGATCTGAAAGGTTTTCGCAGCCGCCAGGCCAGGAAGGTTGCAGAAAAGCGGCTGGCCGAAGCCAAGAAATGCTTGAACAATAATCAGCTCAGTCAATTTCATGGCATTCTGGAAGCTTCCATCACCGGTTATCTGAGTGATAAATTCGGTTTACCTCAAATAGAAATCACCTCGCAGCAAATCAGACGTTTTATGGAAGAGCGCAGCATTAATTCCCATTTGTCTGAGGATGTGACGGCATTGTTGGAAGAGTGTAACTTTGCTCGTTATGCTCCGGTTAAACCCGAACGATCAAATCTGCAAGCGCTTTTTCAAAAAGCCAGGAATGCCATTATCCAGATTGAGAAAGAGGTGTAATGGGGCACAGCGATGTATGAACGGACCCTTTTCAGTGTTGAACGAACCGGAGAACCCACCCCGAAGGCTGACGCCTTCTGCCCCTCCCGAGAGGGGATTTTCAGGAGAGCCATCCATACCGGCGGCGGCACCCCCATTTTTTGTAAGTCCAGAACATACCGATTCACCTTCGTGTTGTTCGTGCTTGTTGCCTGTTTCTGTCAGTCTCTTGCGGCCTCAAGCCAGGGGATCGATGTCCTTAAACAATTTCAAGCTGGCAATCAATTCTATTCTCAGGGTAACTTCAAGGAAGCTATAGACCAGTACCTGCGGATTACCAGAACCAATTTTGTCAATGAAATCATCTATTACAATTTAGGTAATGCCTTTTTCAAAGATAACCAGCTTGGCATGGCCATTCTTTATTACGAAAAAGCCAGGAGACTGACCCCTGGGAATCTTGAGATTTCTGAAAACCTGAACCTGGCCAGAACCCGCATTGTGGACAAAGTCGAGAGTCCACAGGAAGGATTTTTGTTGAGGCAATTAAATCGACTCTTAAATTTTCTTCCTTTGGACCAGGAGACTGGTCTGGCTGTGACCTTGTTCGTTGCCGCCAACTTTTCTTTCACCTTGTTCGTATTGGCAAAGTCTGAGAGGCTAAGACGAATCGCACTTTATGCCTCTGCTTTTCTTATGATTCTTTTTCTCATGGTCGGAGCCTCCAATGTCTTCCGCATCTACCAATCGGCCACTATCCAGGAAGCCATCATTCTGGCTGATAAAGCCGACGTCCTCAGTGGTCCCAGCGAGGACAATCCTACTCTTTTCTCGATTCATGAAGGCCTGAAAGTCAAAGTCCAAGCTGAACTCAACCAATGGGCTCAAATCAGCCTGGAAAACGGCTGGAACGGGTGGGTGAAAACGGAAGCTCTGGGGACGATATGATTCTTCCAGAAGAAGTTTAAAGTTCAAGGTTCAAAGTTCAAAGTGGGAATGGCATGATTCTTTCTCATTGGGAGCCCTTTGAGGGATTCATCAAGCAAATGAAAATCTATTTTCAGAAATTGTCATGGGATCAACACGAATTCTAAATGGAGGCTAGAATGTCTGACTTAAATCCTGATGATAAGCAGGAGCGCATCCAGCGCGCACTGAATGAAGCCAAGAAGCGGGAACTGAAGCAGAAATACGACATGGGTTTTTCGGAAGGCGAGTCCGAGCTTCCACCTGAGGTGGAGGGTGACTGGCTCAATCATATCGAAGAATTCGAACGTCAGTACCAGTCGGGTAAACGCACTACCGTTCGGCAGTTTATTGGCGATCCCCCTGTGAAACCACTGGCAGAAGTCATCACGGGAGAAGTGGAGACTGAGTTAAACAAGCTGCTCGATCTGCTTGAATCCCGCAATATTGTCGTAGATTTCCTGTGTGAGGTCGAGAGTGCTGAGGCTTATCGCTTTATTGCCGAGGAATTAATGGACGAAGAAATAGACGACATCCATATTGAAGGGATGACCCAGAACTTTATCTATGAGGAGTTTCACCCCAACGATGAGTATGACGCCAAACAGTCAACCGAACATTTTCTGCAAAGTCTGCTGGATCGAAACACGGAGTTTCTTGTGGGCACTTTTTCCGGGGAGGAATTGTACGATCCCGAGGGCTCTCCGACAACCTTGGATGAGATGAAGAAGAGCGTGGATGATTTCCGCGCCACGATTGCGATGGTTAGTAACGCCGAGATCCATGTGACGAGGTGCAAAGTGGAGGGTGACTACGCAACCGTGGAAGCGGAAACCTCCTGGGAAGGCTTAAACGCGGAGACCATGGCGATTGTCTCAGCTTCTGGACCTTCCGTCGTTCGTCTGAAGCGCAGTCCTTATGGGGGCTGGGACGTGATTCAGGCGAAAGTGGCCGGGTGGAAGTAGAAGTGTTCCCCAAAGGAGAGATACAATTGTCGGTTCTGACGTTTCATAAGGACGCTAACGTATTTCGTGCTCGTGCTCTTTCGCCCCTGTGCCAATGAATCGAGTGAGCAAGAACAGGGAGCACGATCATGCTTTTCAATAAAGCGTCCTGGCGAGCCGGGTACGATATTCGTCGGCCAATTCGCTGCGTTCACCGATCACACTGAAAAGTGTCAGCATAGCCTTGCGCGCCGCTTCATCTCGATATCGTTTATCTTTGGCTACGATGGTCAGAAATTCCTCTAACGCCTCCCGGTACTTCCCTGAAGAGGCGAGACAAGCGGCCAATCCAAAGCGTGCCTCCAAATCGGCTGGGTTCTTCTCGAGTCTTTCGTGACAGGTTTTTTCGCCGCCGGCTTGCGCACATTCCTTGTGAAATGCCAGCGCTTCCCTTAAACGTGCGGCTGCTTCGTATTCGTCAGCCATTCCCGGTATGGCGTTGAGGTGCTCGGCCGCCTCTACGATTCGATTTGTGCTGATCAAAATCCTGGCCAGAGCCAGATGGGAAGGGGAATGCTCGGGATTGAGTTTTAAAATCTCTAGAAAGATCTTCTCAGCCTCAGCACTCTTCCCAGCCTGCTGTGTTCGCTCGGCGATCGCCAAGAGCTTGTCTGCTTCACTTGGGCAGTGGGGGCTCAGAAATTCTCTGATGCTCTGTTCCGGATAAGCACCCACAAATTGGTCCACGACGCGACCGTCGCGAAATAGCATGACATTGGGGATGCTCTGAATCCTAAACTGCATGGCCAGGCGAGGATTTTCTTCGGTGTTAACTTTGGCCAAAACAAAAGCCCCCTTATATTCAGCGGCCAAATTTTCCAGGATAGGGCTCAAAGTACGGCAAGGTCCGCACCAGGAAGCCCAAAAGTCAACCAAAACGGGAACGAGGGCGGACCTTTCAATGACCTCTTTTTGAAAGGATTGCTCATCCACGCTGACAACGAATTCAGATTGAGAGGTTGGCATCTTTCTTCTTTCCCTCCATGCCCTATCAGTTTAACCCAGAAACAGACCCCATGCGACACGCACTTGGCGTTACGGGTGAATTTAAGCGTTTCGTAGCTCAATAGCGATTGAAGCAACGAAGCCGCTCTTTCCCCGAAGGGGATTCGTAAATCAGCCCAGGGTTGCGGCCAAGCCCGGGTTTTTCGGAGATTCATAGAGCGGTGTCCAAGAAATTGACCAGCAAAGTGGCGTAGGCCTCCGGGTGAAGCCTCGCTGCGGCGCCATGACCAACATCTTTCCCGAAGATTTCAAGTTTCTTCATGGGTGACCTGGATTCCTGGTAGAGGCTGCGAGCCACTTCCGGGCTAATTCTCCGATCTCCCCGGCTGCTGATGATCAGTAGCGGAACTGGTTGCATATGCTGCAGAGCTTCGTGCGCGTTGACCTGTTGGGGGGCGAAACCGGTGAGATGGCGAAACCAGAAAAGAAACAATGACGGAAACGGGTAGCGGGGTAACTTAAGGAATAACCAGGTATGATCCACAACGGTTTCCTCCAGGCTGGAAAAAGGGCTGTCAAGAACTACGGCGCAATAGCTCTTGGATTCAGCCGCCGCTTCCAGAGTGGCTACCGCCCCCATGGAGATGCCCATCAAAACAATCTTAGGAGAAACGGAAGCATCCTGGTAGCGATGCTGGATGTATCGAATGCCTCCCAAGACATCGTTTCTTTCATAATAGCCCAACGAGACTATCCCCTTATCACTGGCTCCGTGGGACCGAGAATCGTAGAGGAGGGCACCGTAGCCCGCCTTGACTGCCGCAGTGGCGCGGACCAGCATTTCGACTCGTGTGCGAAACAAGCCGTGAGTGCAGAGCAGAACAGCATTCTTGCGGGTGGGTGGAATAAACCATCCCTTCAATCGTAGGGAGTCTTGCGCCTCAAAGACCATATCCTCGTAAGCCACGCCGAAATCCGCCGGCGTATCCTTGAGCTTTAAATCCGGGGGACGGCTGCCCGCGTGGGTGACCGCCCAGGCCATCAAGTAAGGGCCCACACCCAGGATCATCACCAGCACGGTGATTAAGTAGAGGACCCCGCACCAGCGCAAAATGAGGCGGCGTTTTTTCTTCCAAAAAATTGAAATTCCTCCGCCAATGACCAAAAAAGGCAGGAAGAGGATCCCCAGTATGATAAGAGTGAACATTGACGTCAGGTGAAGAAAGGTTCGAATTCGACGGGCGGTCACAGAGATTAGCTGAAATACCGTTTTACAGTCAAATCGGTCTGACTCTAGTTACTTGGTGGCGAAGAAGTTCAAACTTCGGTCAAATTTGTTAAGCTGCCGTCCCCTCACCCAGGGAGCTTTCTCAAAGCTCCCATGCCTCTCCCAATGGGAGAGGGTGGCCTCAGGCCGGGTGAGGGGTCCGTGGCCGATAGAACCGCACTCGTCGGCGGTCTGAGGTTGCTCGGTAGACATGACCCAGTCGTAAGAGGAGTGGGCTGGCCACGGCCTCGCCAAAGTCCTTGCCCTCCCTCACGATCGGGCTACTGAACAAGCTGTGAACTTCGGGAGGGTGAGGCTCCCGCCGAGCCTCAATAGCCCGCGCGTCAGCAAGCGCCATGCCTCAACGCAATTGAGTTACGGGACTGATGGGACCGTGGTGGGATGGCTTTGTGTTGTAAAAGGGTGGCAAAGGTGATAGCATAAATCACAGCTTGGATCAAAAATTGAACGGACCGATAATAAAACTATGAAACTTCATTCTTTTACAATTTGTTTTTTGGCTCTCATTCTTTCGAGTCAGCGTGTGAAGGCTGCGGCGCCTTCAGTATCTTATGATGGGAATGTGGTCAGTTTGTCGGCTGAAAATGGTTCCTTTGGTCAGGTTCTGGAACTGTTCAAACAACAGACCGGCTTGGAATATGAGATCCCTCCTGAAATGAGAACGGAGCGTCTGCCCTTGCTCGAGATTAAAGGTTTATCCGTTAAAGCGGCGCTCCTCAAAGTTCTGGAAGGATGTAACTATGATTACATCCTAGTGGCAGGTCCTGCTAATCCGGAAAAGACCTCCAGACTATTGATTACCGGAAAGTCTACAAAAATCGCGGCCACGGCCAGCGCCCCAGGAGCGTCCACTTTCAATAGGCGGATGAATCAGCCGGTCGTTGAAGATCCGTTTGGAGGAACTGGAGAGGTCAACTTCGAAGACGCCGGCAATGTGCAGAACGATCCTGCTATGAACAATCCAGGAGCGGAAAACCTCCCCCAAGGAGCGGTTCATACACAGCCAGGGGTTCAACCTGGAGCTATTTTACCGGGTCAAGCGAATCCTGGTCAGCCCATGCAACAACCCGGTGTGCTGCCCCAGCAGCAGCTAGGTCAGCCATTGCAACCAGGTCAAGTCCCCCAGCAACAGCCTGGCCAGCCATCGGTCCAACCTCAAGTGCTCCAACCTTTCCCCGCGAATACTAGAGAAAATGATCGGCGGTCTCCGTATTGATGTCTCCTTATTGATTAGGATTTCGCCACACGGCCTTTCGGCTGCAACCCAATTTCCCTCCAAGCTTCAACACTGGCTCATTGATTCCCTATGGAAGACAAAGCCGTTGCCCTCAACCGACAGGCCTATCACAATTATCAGATTCTTGAAACCTTTGAAGCCGGGATCGTGTTGCAGGGCACCGAGGTTAAGTCGATTCGGGAAGGTAAGGTCAATCTAAAAGACAGCTATGGATTGGTAAAAGCTGGAGAGGTTTGGCTCCTCAATTGTCACATCAGCCCGTACAGTCACGGCAACCGGATGAACCATGATCCCCTCCGGACGCGAAAACTCTTGCTGCACCGAAGCGAAATCCGCAAACTGATTGGAAGAACCACCGAGCGCGGAATGACGCTGGTGCCGATCAAGATTTTTTTTCACCGTGGTCGGGCCAAATGCGAAATTGCTCTGGCTAAAGGCAAGAAGCTTTACGACAAGCGTGAG